>JAYUZI010000147.1:0-14739 GCA_043751915.1 Gammaproteobacteria bacterium
GGGGCTCATCGGCGTGCCGATGCCAGGCGCGGCGGCCGCCCCGGCTGTTACTGGCTCTTAGCAGGATCGGGCAGGCGTGGTGCCTTGCCGCGTGTTGCCTCTTCCGCAGTGGGCGGTACTGTGGCGGGCACGGGTTGCGAGGCCGTTGCCGGCACCTTCTGCGGCGCGGGATCGGGCAGGTACAAGGCGCCCTTCTGGCCGCAACCGCCCAGACCCAGCAGCGTGCATGCCAGAAGGGCCGCAACCGGCAGCCGCCTTTTCCGCAACACGCTCACGTGCCCGCCGCCGCAGCCGGTGGCACATGCCGCGGCATGGGCTGTCGCCTGTGCAGCGCCAGCCAGCCGCGTGCCACGCGATAGGCCACCCACAGGCCGACGACGCCGAGACCCGCATAGGCGATGAAGATACCGATCACGATCAACAGTAAGGGCGCGCTGACCAGGAGCGTCACGCCGATCCAAAGAAACGCATACCAGAAGGTGTGGATCTGCCACTCGAAATGCGTCTCGAGCCAGGTGCCCCGCGCCGCGGCGCGGCGGGCGTAATTCATGATCACCGCGACGATCGAGGGCAGCCCGAACAGGAACCGCCCGGCGATAGTCGAACTGGTAAAGATCCCGGTCAGCACGGCGCAGGCGTGCAGGGCATAGATGACCTGTACGTAACTCACGAGCCCGGTGTCGCTCGGGCGCTGCGCGCTGCCGTCGATCGCGTCGCTCAAGGCGTGGCACTCATTTTGGCGTGCGTGTGAAGCGGGCCGCGATGCGCCGGTAAGCCTCGCGGAACGGCACGCCTTCCTTCATCACCAGAGCATAGGCCTCGCCGGCGGTGTGCACCGCCGGATCGATCTTTATGCACTCCGGCTTGAATTGCAGCGCGTCGAGCGCCGGCACCATGATATCCAGGCTCTGGCCAGCCAGGTCGATGCCGCGGAACAGCGGCGCCTTTAGCAGCTGCAGATCGCGCTGATACCCGGAAGGAAGCTTGGCGCACAGCGCCAGCGTCTCGGTGAGGCAGGCCAGCGCGCTGGCGCCGCGGCCGCGCAGCAGCTCAAAAACATCGGCGTTGCGCTTCTGCGGCATGATCGACGATCCGGTGGTGAAGGCGTCCGGCAGGTCAACGAAGGAGAATTCCTGCGTATAGAACAGCAGCAGGTCGGCGGCGAGGCGCCCGAGGTCCTGCATCAGCAGCGTGGTTTCAAACAACAATTGCGCCTCGGCCTTGCCACGCGAGAGCTGCACGGCCGTGACCGGTTCCTGCGTCTCATCGAACCCCAGCCCGCGGGTCGTTGCAGCCCGGTCGAGCGGCAGGCCGGGCGTGCCGTAGCCCGCGGCTGACCCCAGCGGATTGCGGCCCGCGCGGCGTTGCACGGCGCGCAAGCCCGCGGCGTCGTCGCGCAACTCGGCGGCAAAACCGCCGGCCCACAGCGCGACTGTGCTGGGCATGGCCTGCTGCATGTGCGTAAAGCCGGGCAGTGCGATCGATCCCTGGCGCTGACCGAGGCGGTCGAGTGCGGCGGCGACGGCTTCGGCGCCGGCGGCGAGCTCGGCGAGCGCCTCGCGCATGTACAGGCGGAGTGCGGCCAGTACCTGGTCGTTGCGCGAGCGGCCCAGATGGATGCGCCCGCCGGCCGCGCCGATGCGCGCCGTCAGACGCTGTTCCAGCGCCGTCTGGCCGTCCTCGTCCGCGAGTTCGATATGCCATTCGCCGCGCGCGTGCCCGGCGCCGATCGCGCTCAGGCCGTCGCGGATCGAGGCCGTGTCGGCTGCGCCTAGAAGGCCCTGGGCATGCAGCATTTCCGCGTGGGCAATCGAGGCGCGCACGTCAGCGGCCACCAGGCGCTCATCGAGCAGATGGTCGTCGCCGGCGGTAAAGCGCAGTACCCGCTCATCGAGCGGCGCGCCTTTGTCCCATAGTCTGCTCATGCGGCTCCGGGGCAAGTGATGCCCGTGAATGATAGTCCCCGGGACTGGTTCCCGCCCGCAGAACCGCCGGGGGACCAGCAGTATCAAACAACCGAGTATTGATTCATTAGAGATACAAGATATGCATTATATTAACTATTGAATCATGAGTGGTTCAGTTTGGCTCCTCAGCCCTTAGCCATCACGATGCGCGCGACGCCGCAGTGCCTGCATCAGCTCCTGCAACTCTTCGATTCTCAACGCCGCGCCACAACCCAGGAACGCCAGCATCCCGGCCGTAATCGTGAGCAACAGCAAGCCCAGCCGGGCGGCGAAATGCAGCCCGCTCCAATCGTCCAGCAGCCAATGCTCAGAGCCCCAGCAGATCAGGGCCAGCACCGCGGAGGCGGCGGCCACCTTGACCAGCAGCGTGGACATGCGCCGGGTCTCCAGGCGCTTGAGATGCCGGTGCATCAACCAGTACAGCAGCAGGAAATTGCAGGTCGCCACGCACCCGGTCGAGAACGCCAGACCCCGGTGTCCCCAGCCCAGCTCGCGGGTGAAGATCCAGTTGAGCAGCAGGTTCAGCGCCACGGCGAAAAAGCTGCTGTACATCGGCGTGCGTCGCTGGTCGAGCGCGTAGAAGGCGTTGACCAGCACCTTGAGCGCCGCGTAGCCGGCCAGGCCGATCGCGTAAAAGCGCAAGGCGCCCGCCGCCTCGGAGGCCTGGAAGGCATCAAAGCGGCCGTGCTCGTACAGGACCGAAACGATCGGCTCGGCGAGCATCATCAGTCCGACCGTGCAGGGAATGGTCAGCAGGAATGCGAGCCGCATGCCGCGCGAAAGTTCACCGCGAAATGCGGGCATGTTGCCGCTCACCGCCAGGCGCGACAGGAGCGGCAGGGTGACCGTGCCGAGCGCCACGCCGAACAGCCCCAGTGGCAACTGCATCAGCCGGAAGGCGATGGCGAGCCAGAAAATGGGCCCGTCGCCCAGGTGCGAGGCGAAGATCGAGTTGATCAGCACGTTGATCTGCGTGGTGCTGGCTGCGATTACCGATGGTCCCATCAGGCCCAGAACGGCATTCACACCAGGATCGCGCCAGTTGAAATCCGGGCGGTAGCGGAACCCGAGCCGGTGCAGTTGTGGCAGCTGCACTCCCAATTGCAGTGCGCCACCGAACAGCGTACCAACAGCCAATCCAAGTAAGGCCAGCGGCCCGAAATGCGGGTCGAGCCAGTAGCCCAGCACTACGCCGCCAGCGATCGAGCCGAGGTTGAAGAAACTCGAGGCCATCGCCGGCACGCCGAACACGTTCTTGGCATTGAGCATCCCCATGACGAGCGCGGCGAGCGAGACGAGCAGGATGAACGGGAACATGACGCGCGTGAGCGTCACCGTCAGCGCCGCCTTGGCGGGGTTGAAGCCGGGCGCCAGTGTCGCCACCAGCTGTGGCGAAAAGACGATGCCGAGCACGCACAGCGCGCCGAGCACCACTGCAGCCAACGTCGCAATCTTGTTAGCCAGCGCCCATGCCGCCGCGTCGTTGCTCCGTGCGGCGGTCTTGCTGAAGGTGGTGACGAAGGCCGTCGAGAGCGCGCCCTCGGCGAACAGGTCGCGCAGCAGGTTGGGGATGCGGAACGCGGCCGTAAACGCGTCCATCGCGCCACCGCCGCCGAACAGCGCGGCGCAGATCTGTTCGCGGATCAGGCCCAGTACGCGGCTGCACATGACCGCCAGGCCGATGATGCCGGCCGCCCGCGTGTTCAGCCGCTCGGTCGGTGTCTTGGCAGTTGGCGGCTTTGGGCCCGTGCCGGGATTCATGGATCTGGGTGGATGCTGGAGTGGCTGGGTAGTCTACAGCCTAGGCGCTCCCCAATTCCTGCTCGGCGCTGCTCAGCGCCTTGATGTCGGCCACGATCAGCGTGCCCGTGCCCTCATTTGTGAAAACCTCGGCGAGGATGCTGTCCGGTGAACGGTAGCCAATCACGTGCACGCGGCGTACGCCGCCGCGGATTGCATCTTCGATCGCCTTGGCCTTGGGCAGCATGCCGTCGTTGATCTTGCCCGCAGCGCGCAGGCGCTCGAGGCCGGCCAGATCCGTGTACGAGACCACCGAGCCGGGATCAGCAACGTCGTCGAGTATCCCGGGCGCGCCCGTGCACACGATCAGCTTCTCGGCCTGGAGCGCGGCGCCGATCGCGGCGGCGACCGTGTCGGCATTGATGTTCAGCAGCTGGCCGCGGGCATCGGCCGAGAGCGGGCTGATCACCGGCATCAGGCCGTTGTCGAGATGCTTGCGGAGCACGCTGGTGTCGATGCGGTCGATGTCGCCGACCAAGCCGAAATCCACCGTTTCCGTGTCGGTCGGCTGCAGTTTCACGGGCGGGCGGCGGTGTGCCTGCACCAGCCCGGCGTCGACGCCGGAGAGCCCGACCGCGTCGATCTCGAGATCGCGGCAGATCGCCAGGATCCGGGTGTTGATGAGGCCATTGAGCACCATCGAAGTGGCGTCGATCGATTTTTCGTCGGTGATGCGCCGGCCCTGCACCATGCGCGTCGGCACGCCCATGGCCGCGGCGACTTCGGTGAGCTGCGGGCCGCCACCGTGCACCATCACCACGCGCACGCCGAGGTAGTGCAGGATCGCGATCTGCTCGATCAGCGCGCGCGTCAATACCGGATCGCCGAACACCGCGCCACCGGCCTTGACGACGAAAATCTTGCCCTTGTACATGCGGATGTACGGCGCGGCGGCGCGCAGCGCACGGATGGTGGCGACCTGGTCGGCGCGGTGCAGTTTCATTGGTGCGGAGAGCTCCTTCGGGTAGCGATCACGGGAAAGCTTCAGGGCCTGAGCAGGCGGTGGAGTACCGCCATCTGCGCCGGCATCCGGTTATAGGCCTGGCGCAGTACGAGGCTGCGCGGCCCGTCGAGCACCTCGTCGGCAATGGCGCTGTTGCGCCGCACCGGCAGGCAGTGCATTACGCGGCAATCTTCGGCGGCATGCGTGAACCAGTCATTGCGCAGGCACCAGTCCTTGAGGGGCCGGCGCAGCTCCCGGTCTGCGGCTTCGTCGCCGTAATGACGGGTGCAGCCCCATTCCTTCGCGTACACGACCTGCGCGCCCTCGAGCGCGGCCGCGCGGTCAGCGGTTTCCGCGACGCTCCCGCCGTTCGCGGCGGCGGCCGCGCGCGCGCGCTCCATGACCGGAGCGGGCAGTGCGTAACCCTCCGGCCTCAGCACCACGACGTCCATGCCGCGCATCGCCGCCATGTGCGCGGTGGCCGCGGGCACGGCCAGTGGCAGCGCCTTCGGGTGTGAAACCCAGGACAGCACGAATTTCCTGCGGTCGGGACCGGGGAGTTCATCGAGCGTCTTCCAGTCGGCGAGCGCCTGGCAGGGATGGTTGATTGCGGATTCCAGGTTGATGAGCGGCCGCTCGACCAGTGCCGCCATGGCGTTGAAGCGGGTATCGGCGAGGTCGGCAGCCAGGTCCTCGCCAGCGGCGAAGGCACGGATGCCCAGCGCGTCGCAATAGGAGGCGAGTACCGGGAGTCCTTCGCGGATGTGCTCGGCGGCGGCGCCAGTCATCACGGCACCGTCGCGCGTTTCCAGCTGCCAGGTGCTCTGGCCGGGCGTGATCACGAACGAGGCGCCGCCGAGCCGCGCCATGCCGGACTGGAAGGAGGCCAGCGTACGGAGCGAGGGATTCATGAACACGAGCCCGAGTACCTTGCCGGCCAACGCCTGCGGCTCCGGGTGATGCTCGAGCCGCTGCGCCAGCGCAACCAGGTCCTGCACTTGCGCGCGCGTGAAATCCGCCAGATCGACAAACCGCTTCATGTCCAGCCCGCCGCGCTCGCCGTGAGCCCGGTGCTTTCCGGGAAGCCGAGCAGGCGGTTCATCCATTGCAGCGCGCCGCCGGCCGCGCCCTTGTTCAGATTGTCGGCCACGCTCATCACTGCAACTGTGCGGCCGTCGCTGACGGCGCCAAGCCGTGCGTAGTTGCTGGCGACCACGTCCTTCAGGCGCGGCGGGCTCGCGCCCACCTGCACGAACGGCGAGGCCGCGTAGAAATCGCGCAGGCGCGCCAGCAGCTGCTCGCTGTCGAGCGGACGCTTCAACACCGCCTGCACCGTGGCGTGGATGCCGCGCGCGTACGGCCCGGAGTGCGGCACGAATGCGAACTGCGCGGCCACGCCGGACGCAGCCAGTGCGCAAGCGGCGATCTCGGGCGCGTGACGGTGCGCGAGTGCGTTGTAGGCGTAGAGGTCGCTGTGGCGCACCGGGTGATGGGTGCCGTCCGTGGGCTTGCGCCCCGAGCCGGTACTCCCGGTGACCGCGGCCACGAACAATTGCGGCTCGATCAGCTCGAGCGCCAGCAGCGGCACCGCGGCGAGCAGGATGGTGGTGGCGAAGCAGCCCGGGTGCGCAGCGTGCGGTGTGCGGATTTCGCGCAGATGTTCGGGCACGGCGCAGGTGAACTGCGGGATGCGCGCGGGCGCGCCGTGCGGATGACCGTAGACTGCTTCATAGGCGGCCGCGCTCGCGTAGCGGAAGTCCGCCGAGATATCGACCACGCGCGGCGCGTTGCCGGCCTGTTCCGCTACTGTGAGCAGCCGGTCGATCAGTGCGGCGCAGACGCCGTGCGGGGCGGCGGCGAGTATCGCTGGCGCGCGCTCGCGCCGCAGCAGGGCTTCGAGCTGCGTTTGCGAGCTGAACTTTTCCTCGGGGTACGCGGCCGCGAGGTGCGGAAAGGCCGTCGCGACCGGCTCTCCGGGGCTCCCGTCCGACAGGACGCCCGCCAGCTGCAGTTGCGGGTGCGTGGCAATCAGCCGCAGCAATTCGCCGGCCACGTAGCCGGTGCCGCCGAGCACGATGGTGGGGACGCGGCTCACGGCCTATTCTGCGGCGCGCGCGACCGCGGCCCGGGCGGTGAGGCCCACGGCTGCGATGATCGCGTCGCCGAGCGCCGCCGGATTGCTGATGGCGTTGCAGGCCGGCACCTGCAACTGCTGCTCAATGATGTCGACGCCGACCTGGTTGTCGGTCGACGGTCCCGTGACCATGCAGGGCTCGACCTGGAAGCGCTCGCGCAGCAGCTTCACGCCGCCCCAGGCGGCCACCGGATCGTTGGCCGAGAGCACCAGGCCCGTGATCGCGCGGCGGATGTCCTCGCAGTTGAGGATGGCGTCGACGCCGTAGGTGCCCAGCAGCCCGTCGCCCAGTTCGAAGACGATGACATCGGGCTTGCCGGCGGCGAGTTCGCTCAGCATGGTGCGCGTCAGCGCCGGGCCGGTGCGCGCCGAAGTCGTGACGACACCCAGATCGGTAAAGATCATCGATTTGCGCGCGCCGGCGTCCTCGAAAGCCATGATGTCGCGCCGCAGCGAGACGCCGGTGGCCTTGAAGGCGTCGACCACGAGGCCGCGGTGCCGCATGCGCGAGACGATGGCGGCCGCGGCCGCGGTCTTGCCTGCTTCCATGCAGGTGCCGGCCAGCGCCACTACGGGCACGCCGCGCACGTCCAGCGTCGTGTCGTAGTTGAGTCGCCGGTAGCCGACCCGCGCCGGTACGCCGATGCGTTCGCCCAGGTACGGAAATTGCAGCACCACGCCCAGCACGCGGCAGTCGAACGGCTTGCCCTTGTCGGGCGTCGCCGAGTCGCACACGCCCATGACGCCGCCGATGTTCAGCATCTGGATGATGTCGCCGGGCTTGAGTGTTTCGGGCACGTGGCCCGAATAGCCGAACAGTGCCTTGCGGGGACCTAGCGCGCCGACCACGACGTCGCCCCTGGCGACCTTGGCCATGCGGCCGCTGGTCAGCTCAAGCGTGTTGTAGGTGGACTTGTTGTTGAGGATCTCGGCAACGATCACCACGCCCTCTTCGGAAGGGATGTCATCGGCGATGCGCAGTTCGTGCCCCAGCGCGCAGGCCTGCGTGATCGAGGCGATTTTATCGACGACCACGGTCTTCACGGCGGCGCAGCTCCCTGCGTGGCCAGTTCGCCGGCCCGGGCGTGGAACATGCCCGTCAGCGCGACGATTTTCGAAAAACCCAGTGCGTCGGCGCTGGTCCATTCGCCCGCCGATTCTCCATACACGCCCTTCGATGCGCTCATGAGCGAGTACGGCGATTCGACGCCCTCGACGAACAGCGAGCCTGGCCGAAAGAGCAGATGCACTTCCCCACTCACCCGTTGCTGCGAAGAAAGCAGCAACGCCTCGATGTCGCGGCACACCGGGTCGAGCAACTGTCCCTCGTGCACCCAGTCGCCGTAGGGCAGGGCCACGCTTTCCTTGATGCGTTGCTGGCGCGCCGTGAGCACGAGTTTCTCGAGTTCGCGGTGCGCGGTGAGCAGCACTTCGGCGGCCGGTGCCTCGAAGGCCACGCGGCCCTTGGTGCCGATGATGGTGTCGCCCAGGTGGATGCCGCGGCCGATGCCGAAAGGCGCGGCCAGCGCCTCGAGCCGCTCAATGATTTCCACCGGCGCGAGCGCCTTGCCGTCCAGGCCTGCGGGCCGGCCCTGCTCGAAGCGCACGGAGTGATGCTGCGGCAGTGCCGGGTGCGTGAAAGCGTCTTTCGAGAGCACCCAGGCGCTCTCGGGAATGCTGCCTTTGGAGGTAAGCGTCTCGGTGCCGCCGATGGTTACGCCCCACAGCCCGCGGTTGGTGGAGTAAGCCGCGCCACTTGGTGGCACCGGCAGCTTTCGAAGCTGCAGGTATGCCAGCTCATCCTGGCGCTTGAAGGCACGGTCGCGGACCGGCGCGATGATCTCGAGCTCCGGCGCCAGGGTGCGCAGTGCGACCTCGAAGCGCACCTGGTCGTTGCCCGCCGCCGTGCAGCCGTGCGCGATGGAGTTTGTGCCCAGGCGCCGCGCCATCAGCGCGATGGTCTGCGCCTGCATGACGCGTTCGGCGCCGACGCACAGCGGGTAGAGCTGGCCACGGCGCACGTTGCCCATGATCAGGAAGCGCAGCACCTGCTCGAAATAATCGCCACGCGCATCGATCTGGTGATGCTCGATGGCGCCCAGCGCCAGCGCCCGTGCGCGCAAGCCCTGCGCCGCGGCGGCATCAATGCCGCCGGTGTCGACCGTCACCGTGATCACCGGACGCTGGTATTGCTCCGCGATCCACGGTACCAGGAACGAGGTGTCGAGGCCCCCGGAATAGGCGAGGACGATGGGCTTGGCGCCCGCAGTCGCGGCAGTTGTCATGGTTTCAGGTCCCGAAGTGTTCGCGCAGGCGCGCGAGCAGGCGTTGCTGCGCCCGGCCACCCGAGGTGGCGATGAATATCGTGTCGTCGCCGGAAATCGTGCCCACCACTTCCGGCCAGGCGGCCTTGTCGAGCGCGACCGCGACGCTCTGCGCCGCGCCGGTGCTGGTGCGCACCACGGTGAGCGCTGCCCCTGCCGCACGTGCCGAGCGTACGAACTGCGCCAACGGCCCGAAATTGCCGAAGGCGTGCGCGGTTTCGGCCGGCGGCGCCAGATACCGGCCACTCGCCTTGAGCACGCCCAGCTCGCGCAGGTCGCGGCTGACCGAGGACTGCGTAACCGCGAAGCCGCGCTTGCGCAGCAGCTGCGTCAATTCCGCCTGCCGGCGCACCACGCCGCCATTGAGGATGCCGAGGATGGCCTCGCGCCGGCCCTGCAGGTGATGGTCGTTCAGCATGTTGCTGTTTGCATAAACATGCGCATAGTCTGCATAAATATGCACAGGCCGTCAAGCCCGGCCCGGCCCGGCCCGGCCGCTGCCCGCTTGCTGACGCTGGCCGCGAGGCGGATGATCAGCGCACTGCCGTGGCTCAATCCTGAAGTGCGTCAAGGCGTGTTCCAGGGCGGTGCTCGGCCAGCCGCCACTTTTCGATAGCGATCAGGAGCGACACGGGAAATGTACACACTCTATTATTCACCCGGCACCGCGAGCATGGCCGTGCATCTGGCGCTGCTCGAGATCGGCGCGCCGCATCGGCTCGAGTTGGTCGACTTCGACAAACAGGCGCAGCGCAGCGCGGAGTATTTGCGCCTGAATCCGCAGGGCGTGGTGCCGACGCTGCTGATCGATGGGCAACCCTACGCGGAAGCCGCCGCGCTGCTGCTGATGCTGGCCGATCGGCATCCGGAGGCGCGCCTGGCGCCGCCGCCCGGGACGGCCCGGCGCAACGAGTGCTATCAATGGCTTGCCTACCTGAGCTTTTCGCTGGGTGCCACCTTTCGCAACTGGTTCTATCCCGACAGCCTGGGTTACGTTGAGCACCCGCCCGAGGTGCGCGCGGCGCTTCGGTCACGCATCGAAGCGGTGTGGGCGCGCCTCGACACGCGGCTGGCGGCGCACGGTCCGTACCTGCTGGGCGAGGAAATCTCTGCGGCCGACCTGCAATTGATCATGTACCTGCGCTGGTCGCGCAACATGCCTAAGTCCGCGCTTGAGTGGCCTGCGCTCGCGCGCTTCGCCGCGCTGATGCGCTCGCGCGCGAGCTGGCGGCGGCTGTGCGAGATCGAAGGACTGACGGAATGGCGCAGTTGAGCGCCTAACAGCGAAAAGAATCATTGGCATCAGGGACTTGAACCTGCCGGTACGCACGCGTATTGCCAGTTGACGCGCACTGGCGGATATTCGCCGCGGCAGGCGCTCGGTCGCGGCATTGCGTCCGCCAGATAACAAACGGACCGCCTCACACAGGGAGTCAGGAGCATGTTGCCCGAAGAGGTACGCACCGCTGCGCAGGCTCGCGCCATCGTCGAAGCGCGCGGCTTGAATCACGTCAAGTTCGGCATTTTTGACAATGACGGGATCCTGCGCGGCAAGTACATCAACCGCGACAAGTTTTTTTCCGGCCTCGATAAGGGTTTGGGCTTCTGCGATGTCGTGCTCGGCTGGGATTCGAATGACCAGCAGTACGACAACGTCAGCTTCACGGGCTGGCACACCGCGTACCCCGACGCGATGGTGCGGCTCCTGCCCGGCACTTGCCGCAGCCTGCCGCTCGAAGGCAACATGCTGCTGTTCCTCGGTGAATTCGTCGGCAAAGCCGAACAGGTCTGCCCACGCGCCACGTTGCGTCGCGTGCTGGAGCGCGCCGCCGGCCTGGGCTACGCGGTAACGGCGGCGGCCGAATTCGAATTCTTCGTGTTCAGCGAAACCCCCGATAGCGTGCGCGCCAAGGGGTATCGCGGCATGCAGCACATGACGCCGGGATATTTCGGCTACTCGATGCTGCGCAGCGCGGTGCACACCGAGCTCTATCAGGCGCTGCTGCAGTTGTCGACCGACATGCGCATGCCGATCGAGGGCCTGCACACCGAGACTGGTCCCGGCGTGATGGAAGCCGCATTGCAGTACACCGAGGCGCTCGAGGCAGCCGACCGCGCGGCGCTGTTCAAGACCTACACCAAGGTACTGATGCAGCGGCGGGGATTGATGGCCACCTTCATGGCCAAGTGGTCGCAGCAGATGCCGGGGCAGAGCGGCCACCTGCACGTGTCGATGACCCGCAAGGATGGCTCGGCGGTGTTCTACGATGAAAAGAAACCGCACACCATGTCCGATGAGATGCGCTGGTTCGTCGGTGGCCAGCAGGCGCTGATGCCCGAGCTGCTCGCCATGGTCGCATCGACCGTCAACAGCTACTCGCGCCTGGTGCCGGGATTCTGGGCGCCGACCGCCGCGACCTGGGGCGTCGAGAATCGTACCTGCGCGCTGCGCGTCATCCAGGGCGGGCCGAGCAGCCAACGCGTGGAATATCGCATCGCCGCGTCTGATATCAATCCCTATCTGGCCATTGCCGTGGCAATCGGTTCTGGCCTGTGGGGCATCGAGCAGCGCATCGAGCCCGATGCACCCATGGTGGGCAATGCCTACGATCGCAAGCTGCCCGCCAGGCGCCAGCTGCCGCGCACGCTGCACGAAGCCGCCAGCATGCTGGCGCGCTCCAAGCCGGCGCAGGAACTGTTCGGCGCGCCGTTCGTCGAACACTTTGCCGCCAGCCGTGAATGGGAAGAGCGTGAGTTCCGCCGCCATGTAACCGACTGGGAACTGGCGCGCTACTTCGAAATTATCTGATACGCAGGATGCCATGATGAAAACCATCAGTCCGGTTGACGGCAGCGTCTATGTGGAGCGGGCCACGGCCACGTCGCGCGAGATTGATGCGACGCTGCAGCGCGCGCAGGCCGCGCAGCGGCAATGGCGCAGCGTGCCGGTGCCGGAGAAGGCGGCGATGATGGAGCGCTTCTGCGCCGCCTTCGAGGCGCGCGGCGCCGAGATTGCCGCGGAGCTGACCTGGCAAATAGGGCGACCCAGCCGCTACGCGCCCAATGAAGTGCGCAGCATGCTCGAGCGTGCCCGCTACATGTCCGCCATCGCCGCCGAGGCGTTGGCCGATATCGAAGTGGGGCCGAAGCCGGGCTTCCACCGGTTCCTCAGGCGCGAGCCGCTCGGCGTCGTGTTTGCGGTGGCGGCCTGGAATTACCCCTACCTGATCGCCGTCAACGCCGTGGTGCCGGCGCTCATGGCCGGCAATACCGTGGTGCTCAAGCATTCGGCGCAGACGCCGCTGTGCGCCGAGCGCTACACCGAATGCTTCGCGGCCGCAGGTCTTCCCGCGGGCGTGTTCCAGGTATTGCATCTCGAGCACGCCGATACCGAGCGTGTGATCCAGGATCCGCGCGTCGATTACGTCGCTTTTACCGGCTCCGTTGCCGGTGGCCACGCGGTGCAGCGCGTGGCGGCCGAGCGCTTCATCGGCGTCGGCCTGGAGCTCGGCGGCTGCGATCCGGTCTACGTGCGACACGATGCCGACGTGCCGCACGCGATCGAAAACATCGTCGACGGCGCGTATTTCAATTCCGGGCAGTCGTGCTGCGGCACGCAGCGCATCTACGTGCACGAGAGCGTCTACGAGCAGTTCGCGACCGGCGCCACGGCGCTGGCGCGACAGTACGTGCTCGGCAATCCGCTCGACGCGGCGACCACGCTGGGCCCGGTGGTGCGCGCCAGCGCCGCGGACGCGATCCGCGCGCAGATCCAGTCCTCGATCAAGGCGGGCGCCCGGCCGGTGATCGACGAGCGCGCCTTTGCGCACAGTAAGCCTGGCACGCCCTATCTCGCCCCACAACTGCTGCTCGACGCGCCGCCGACCTCATTGGTGATGCGCGAGGAGATCTTCGGGCCGGTGGCCGGCGTCGCGAAGGTGAAGTCCGATGCCGAGGCCGTGGCGCTGATGAACGACAGCGCCTTCGGGCTCACCGCCGCGGTCTGGACGCGTGACGAGGCGGCCGCACTGGCGATCGGTGATCAGTTGCAGACCGGCACCTTCTTCATGAATCGTTGTGACTTTCTCGATCCAGCGCTCGCCTGGGTGGGCGTCAAGGATTCGGGGCGCGGCTGCACGCTCTCGGTGATCGGCTACGAACACCTGACCCGTCCCAAATCCTTCCATCTGCGGGTGACGACGTGAGCGTGATACTCAAGGCCAACTGGAACTATCCGACAAAAGTGTGGGCGGGGCCCGGGCGTATTAGCGAACTTCCGGCGGCCTGCGCTGCCCTCGGCATCAAGCGCCCGCTGCTGGTGACGGACGAGGGCCTGCGTGACACGCCGATGGTGCGGGCGGCACGCGCGCTGGTGCCGGGCATGGGCCTGTTCGCCGGCGTGCGCGGCAATCCGGTCGCTGCCAACATAGAACGTGGACTCGAAGCGTATCGCGCAGGTGCTCATGACGGCGTAGTTGCCTTCGGCGGCGGTTCGGCGCTCGACGCCGGCAAAGTGATCGCCTTCATGTCCGGGCAGACGCGCCCGCTGTGGGATTTCGAGGACATCGGCGATTGGTGGACGCGCGCCGACGAGCGCGGCATCGCGCCGGTGGTCGCGGTGCCGACGACGGCGGGCACGGGCTCAGAGGTGGGCCGCGCTGGCGTCGTCACCAACGAGGCCACGCACCAGAAGAAGATTATCTTCCATCCGCGGATGATGCCCGGCGTGGTCATCAGCGATCCGGAACTCACGGTGGGTTTGCCCCCGGGCGTCACCGCCGCGACCGGCATCGACGCCTTCGTGCATTGCTTCGAAGCTTACTGCACGGCGGGGTTTCACCCGCTGGCTGACGGCATCGCGCTCGAAGGCATGCGGTTGATCCAGGCCTACTTGCCACGCGCCTGCGAGCACGGCCAGGACATCGAGGCGCGCTCGCGCATGCTGGCGGCCGCGAGCATGGGCGCAACGGCATTCCAGAAAGGACTGGGCGCGATACACGCGCTCGCGCACCCGGTCGGCGCCTTCTACAACACGCACCATGGCCTGACCAACGCGATCATCATGCCGTACGTGATCGTGCACAACCGGCCGGCGATCGAACCGCAGCTCAAGGTGATCGCGCGGGTGCTCGATCTCAAGGGCGAGTCCTGCGCCGCGGTGTTCGACTGGGTGCTGGAATTCCGCAAGCGGCTGAAGATCCCGCATACGCTGGCGGACATCGGCGTCACGCTCGATAAGCCCGATACCATCGGTCACGAGGCTGCGCTCGATCCTTGCGCCGGCGGCAATCCGCTGCCCACCGACGCCGCGACTTACGCGCGGCTGTTCCGTTCGGCGGTCAAGGGCGACCTGACGCTGGCAGGCTGAGGCGTGGGCCAGCCGCGCGTACTGGTCATTGACGGGAATCGCGCCGCGACGCGCGCGGCGCAGGTGGCGGCTGGCGGAGCGCCCTCGGGCGAGGGTTACGTGCGCGTGCTGCAGCAGCTGGCACAGCTGGGCTGCGACATCGTGCGGCCCGCCGATGGCGAGGTGCAGCTGCCCGGCGGCGTGGGTCTCGCCGATTACGACGG
>JAYUZI010000148.1:0-11848 GCA_043751915.1 Gammaproteobacteria bacterium
GCGAAGTCTGTGCCGCCTTCGCTCATCTCGACATGATCACCAAAGTAAGCCGTGCGATCGCCGAGCAAGGCCTTGATGGTCTTGCCCTTGAGGCGCACCTGCCAGGAGCTTTCCGGATCGGAAGCGACGGTCATGTTGAGATAGGGCATCGTGAAAAAGGAATAACCCGTGCCGCAGGGACAGATTTCGATGACCGAACCGGGCCGGGTCTGCTGCGCCGCGTCCCAGATGGCCTTGAAGAATTGCGGCACCTGCTCCGCGGCCTCTTCCGGCGCGGCGTGGCCGTGGGTCTTGCTGAAACAGGGCGGCGCGGCGTTGAGGTGCTGGCCGTCCACCTTCAGGCCGTCGAACCCCCACACGCCCAGCGCCTTGCGCACGAACGCGGCCGCGTCCTCTTGCACCGGTCCATAGGCGGGGCAGAGGTAGTCGGCGTCCCACCAGCTGATCTTGCGCGGTGAGCCGTCCGCGTTCTGCAGCAACCAGTCGTGGTGCTCGCGATCGGTGCGCGAACCCGGGTCGGCGGCCAGCGGCGCCCACCACAGCTGCGCTTTCATTCCGGCTGCATGAATGCGTTCCACCATGGCCTTCATGTCGGTATCGCCGGCAGGAAACTTCGCAGGATTGGGCGTCCAATCGCCCTCGGCGACTTGCCAGCCATCGTCCAGCACGGCCCAGCGGAAGCCGAGTTGCTTCACGACGGGCAGGCTGTCGAACACCTGTTGCGGCGTGAATGCGCGCCCGTACCCCCAGGCGCACCAGATTGGCTCGAAGGCGTCCGCCGGCGCCGCATTGATCTTCAGACCCTGGCCCTGCATGAGCGTGCCGTAGGCGCGGAGCGTCGCAAAGTGATCGCCGCGGTGCACGCTCACGAAGCTGCGCAAGGAATCGAAGCCCGCGCCCGGCATGAGCGTGAACTCACGTTGCACACTGAGCCCCAGCTGCGCGTTGCCACTGCCGTGGCGCTCCAGCGGCAGCGACACCAGTTTCGGTGTCAGTTCGACGTGACCGACCGCCAGACCGATGTCCCGGCGCCAGACATCGATGACCGGCGTGCCGCCGCCGTAGTCATCGGCGTTCATGCCAAGGAAATTGCCGCGCGCATAACCGGCATTCACGGGCAGCAGCCAGTCCGGTCGCTTCTCGTACGATGCGCTCTGGTAGGACCAGAACGCTGGCTCGCCCCGGCTCCGGTCCGGTTTAAATTCGTAACGGTCGCTGACGTAGCCCCGCACCTGGAGCGGCGCGGCGCCGTTGTTCGTGTAGCGCACTCGCAGGAACAGCCAATGCGGGTGAGAGGGGTAGGCGCTCACCTCCACGCGCTTGGTGATCGCGCCCGAACGCCCCGTCAGCACCACGCTGTGGCCGGCGCCGAGCCCGTCGCTGACCTCGGCTTCCGCGCGGCTCTCGAGCGTGAAACCGCCCAGTTCGCCATCGGCCGTGAGGAGCGACTCCGATTCTGTATAGGGGCCCAGCGTCGCTTCCGCGCCGAGCGTGGCGACTACTCGGCTGCGCATCTGCGGGTCGAAATCGAGTCGCAGGCCATCGCCATTGACGGAGGTAAATGTAGACAGCAGCAGGAGTCCGGTGGCGAGCATGGCCGGATCATAGCAGCGCCGGCCGGGGGAGCCCTGCAGGGGCCCTGCAGGGCCTGCCACGGCCCCGGTGGGCAAGGGGCCAGCCTTCCGCTAGACTAGACATAAAGTACGACTTAGCACCTACGTCTTTGAGAAGACTCATTTTTTAGGAACCCTTTCCGGATGGAGCCGACTCCCTCAGAACTCAACTCATCCACATTGCTGTCGGGCGGCAATGCTCCGTTTGTCGAGGATCTTTACGCGACCTATCTGCGCGACCCTGCTGCGGTGAGCGCCCAGTGGCGCGCGTATTTCGACGCGCTTGCGACGCAAGGGTCGAGTGGAGTGGCGACGCACGCGCCAGGCGCTGCCGACAGTGGCGCCGCCAGCGAAAAGCAGGGCGCGGTCTCGCGCCTGGTGCAGACGCTTAGCAACCGCGGGCACCTGATCGCCAACATCGATCCGCTCGGCCTGATGAAACGCGAACGGCCGCGCGTGCTTGACCCCGGCTACGTGGGACTCGGCGCAGCGGATCTCGACACGGAATTTTTTACCGGGAGCCGCAATGGTTGGATCCCGAAGCGGGCCACGCTTCGGGAAATCCTGGCGCGCCTCGAGCAGGTGTATTGCGGCACGATCGGCGCCGAGTTCGCGCATGTCTCCGCTACCGACGAGCGCATCTGGCTGCAGGACGAGTTCCAGCTCGGTCGCATGCAGCAACGCTTCAGCACCGAGGAGCGGCGCAACATACTCTGGCAGCTCACCGCGGCCGAAGGACTCGAACGTTACCTGCACACGCGTTTCGTGGGACAGAAGCGCTTTTCGCTCGAGGGCGGCGAGGCGCTGATCGCGTTGCTCGACGACCTGGTGCAGGAGAGCGGTCGGGGCGGCGTTGAGGAAACCATCATCGCCATGGCGCATCGCGGCCGGCTGAACGTGCTGGTCAACGTGCTTGGCAAGGCGCCGGGCGACCTGTTCTCGGAATTCGAGGGCAAGGCGCGGCACGATCAGGGGTCGGGCGACGTCAAGTACCACAAGGGCTTTTCGGCCGACCTGCGCACCCCGGGCGGTAACGTGCACGTCATGCTGGCCTTCAATCCTTCGCACCTCGAGATCGTCAATCCGGTGGCGGAAGGGTCGGTGCGCGCGCGCCAGGAGCGGCGCGGCGATACGCACGGCGAGAAGGTGCTGGCGATCCTGGTGCACGGCGACGCGGCATTCGCGGGCCAGGGCGTGGTCATGGAGACGCTGCAGATGTCGCAGACGCGCGGCTACAGCACCGGCGGCTCGATCCACGTGGTGATCAACAACCAGGTGGGCTTCACCACCAGCGAGCCGCTTGACGCACGCTCGACCGCCTATTGCAGCGACGTGGCGAAGATGATCGAAGCGCCGATCCTGCACGTGAATGCGGATGACCCGGAAGCGGTGATCTTCGTGACGCGCCTGGCGTTGCGCTACCGGCAGAAATTCCGCAAGGACATCGTCATCGACCTGGTGTGCTACCGGCGCCTCGGCCACAACGAGGCCGATGAACCGGCGGCGACACAACCCTTGATGTACCGCGCGATTCGCCAGCACCCGGCGGTGCGCAAGCTCTACGCCGAGCGCCTGCTCGCCGAGGGCGTGCTGGCCGCCGGCGAAGCCGAGCAGCTCGCCGAGCAATACCGCCAGTCACTCGATGAAGGGCGTCACCAGGTGCATCCCTCGCTCGGTATGATCGGCAACCAGCACACCATAGACTGGTCGCGCTACCAAAGCGTTGACGCCCAAGAGCCGGTCGCGACCGCGGTCGCGGCGCCAAAACTAGCGGCGCTGGGGCGCCGCATTCTGCAGTATCCAGACGGGTTCACGCTCCATCCGCGCGTCGCGCAGATCGTGATCAACCGCTCGAAGATGCTGGCGGGTACGCAGCCGCTCGACTGGGGTTGCGCCGAGACGCTGGCCTACGCCTCGCTCCTCGATGACGGGCTCGCGGTGCGCATCTCCGGCCAGGACTGCGGGCGTGGCACCTTCTTTCACCGCCACGCGGTGTTGCACGACCAGAACAGCGCCCGCTCCTACACGCCGCTCCGGCACATCAGCGACAAGCAGCCGCGCTTTACGATCATCGACTCGCTCCTGTCCGAAGAGGCGGTGTTGGGTTTTGAATACGGGTATTCGAGCACCAGCCCGGACTGCCTGGTCATCTGGGAAGGGCAGTTCGGCGACTTCGTCAACGGCGCGCAGGTGCTGATCGACCAGTTCATCAGCTCGGGCGAGGCAAAGTGGGGGCGGCTGTGCGGCCTGACGTTGTTCCTGCCGCATGGCTACGAGGGCCAGGGACCGGAGCATTCCTCGGCGCGGCTCGAGCGCTTCCTGCAGCTGTGCGCCGAGAACAACATGCAGGTGTGCGTGCCTTCGACGCCGGCGCAGATGTTCCACATGCTGCGTCGGCAGATGCTGCGACCGCTGCGCAAACCGCTCATTGTCATGACGCCCAAGAGTCTGCTGCGCCACGAGCTGTCGGTGTCGTCGATCGCGGACTTGACGGACGGCGGCTTCGCCACCGTCATCGACGACCTAGATGCGCCGCCGCCGACCAGCGTTCGGCGCGTCGTGTTCTGCAGTGGCAAGGTTTATTTCGATCTGCTCAAGGCGCGCCGCGCCGAGAGTCTCCCGGGCGTCGCGATCGTTCGCGTTGAACAGCTGTATCCGTTCCCGGCAGCGGAATACTCGGCGGTGCTCGAGCGCTACCCACACGCCACCGAACTCGTCTGGTGCCAGGAGGAGCCGCAGAATCAAGGCGCCTGGTTCCAGATTCGCCATCGGTTGCAGGAATTCGCGGGCGAGACGCGCCTGGTCTACTACGCCGGCCGGGCCTCGGCCGCCGCTCCCGCCACCGGCCTGGGGCGTATCCACGAAGCCGAACAGCGTGAGTTGGTGCAGACTGCGCTGACCGCGGCGTCCGCAGAGCCGACGGCGTTGCGGCTACCGCGCTTGACGGTGCCGGCGGACGTCAATATGAGCGCCACGGCGCAGTTGAGGAAATTATCATGAGTGTCGAGATCCGTGTACCGCAGTTGCCTGAATCGGTCGCTGACGCAACTCTGGTGGCGTGGCGAAAGCAACCAGGGGAGGCGGTCAGCCGCGATGAGAACCTGGCCGATCTCGAGACCGACAAGGTTGTGCTCGAAGTGCCCTCTCCCGTAGCCGGTGTGTTGCAGGAGATTCGCGTGCAGCCGGGCACAAGTGTAAAAAGCGGCGAGTTGCTCGCTGTGATCAGTGCGGCCACTGCTGCGACCGCGAGCGCGGTCGTGTCAGCGGCCCCCAAGCTGGGGCCGGCGGCGCAGCGGGTGGCTGAAGAACTCGGCCTCGGCGAGACGATGATAGCGGCGGCGGCGCGCGGCGGGCGGGTCTCGAAATCCGACCTGGTGGCCGCTGCGAGTGTCGCGCCCGCGGCCGCGCCGGCGGCCCCCATGCTCAAGGCAGTGCTGACGACGAAGCAGCCGGTGGTCACCGCGCCGGCGCCGGCAGCAGTGCGCGGTGCACGCAATGAACGGCGCGTGCCGATGACGCGGCTCCGCCTGCGCGTCGCCGAGCGCCTGGTGCAGGCGCAGGCGACGCAGGCGCTGTTGACCACATTCAATGAAATCGATCTGACGAACATCAACGAGTTGCGCGGCCGCTACAAGGATGGCTTCGAAAAGCGGCACAGCGTGAAGCTCGGCTTCATGTCCTTCTTTGTCAAGGCGGCCATTGAAGGATTGAAGATGTACCCGCTGATCAACGCCGCGGTGTCGGGCGCCGACATCGTCTATCACGAGTACTTCGATATCGGGGTCGCGGTCTCGACCGATCGCGGCCTCATGGTGCCGGTGCTGCGTGACGCCGAGGCGCTCGATTTCGCCGGCATCGAGCGCGGTATTGCCGGTTACGCGCAGCGCGCCCGCGAAGGCACGATCGCGCTTGAGGACCTCACTGGCGGCACTTTCAGCATCACCAATGGCGGCGTCTTTGGCTCGCTCCTGTCGACGCCGATTGTCAACGCGCCGCAGAGCGCCATTCTCGGCATGCACAAGACGATGCTGCGGCCGATGGTGGTCGACGGCCAGATCGTGGCGCGGCCGATGATGTACCTGGCACTGAGCTACGACCACCGCATCATCGACGGCAAAGAGGCGGTGCAGTTTCTGGTGACGATCAAGGATTGCCTTGAAGACCCGGGCCGCATGCTGCTCGGGGTCTAGAGTCATGAGTAACGATTTCGACTATGAAGTAGTGGTGATTGGCGGCGGCCCGGCCGGGTACCCGGCGGCGATCCGCGCCGCGCAGAACGGCCTCAAGGTGGCCTGTATCGATGGCTGGAAGAACCGCGACGGCAGCAACGCGTTCGGCGGCACCTGCCTGAACGCCGGCTGCATTCCCTCCAAGGCCCTGCTGGAATCATCCGAGCTTTGGCACCGCGCCCAGCACGAGTTTGCTGTTCACGGTATCAAGGCAGGGGATCTCAGCCTCGATCTGGCGGCGATGCAAAAGCGCCGCGCCACCATCGTCCGCAGTATGACCGGCGGTATCGCCACGCTCCTGAAGGGCGCCGGGGTAACGCCGCTGTTCGGCACCGGCAAGCTGCTCGCCGATCGCGTCGTCGAGGTCACGGGTACCGATGGCAAAGTGTCGCGGCTGCGCGCACGCCACGTGGTGCTCGCCAGCGGTTCGGTGCCATCAGAACTCAAGTCGCTCCCTTTTGATGGCAAACAGATCATCGATTCCTGGAGTGCGCTCGAGCTCGAGGCGGTGCCTGCGCGGCTGTGTGTAATCGGTGCCGGCGTAATAGGCCTGGAACTGGGCAGCGTTTGGCGCCGGCTCGGCGCCGAGGTCGTAATGCTCGAAGCACTCGAGTCGCTCCTGCCGATGGCCGACGCGCAGCTGGCGGCCGAAGCGGGCAAGCATTTCCGGAAACTGGGGCTCGATATCCGCCTTGGCGCCAAGGTCAGCGGCGCGGCAGCTGGTCCGGATGGCGTGACCGTGCAGTACACCGACTCGCAAGGCGCGCAGTCGCTGGTGGTCGACAAGCTCATCGTCGCGGTCGGGCGCCGGCCCTATACGCACGGGCTCCTGGGCGCGGGCACCGGCGTCAAGCTCGACGAACGCGGTTTCATCAGCGTCGATGATCATTGCGCCACGGGCGCCGAAAGCGTCTGGGCCGTGGGCGACGCCGTGCGCGGCCCGATGCTCGCGCACAAGGGCAAGGAAGAGGGCGTCGCGGTTGCCGACCGCATCGCCGGCAAGTATGCGCACGTCAACTACGCGCTGATCCCGTCGGTTATTTACACTGCGCCCGAGATTGCCTGGGTGGGCCAGACCGAGGCGCAACTCAAGGCCGCCAATGTGGAATTCAAGGTGGGCGTGTTCCCGTTCGCCGCCAGCGGCCGAGCCAGGGCCATGGAGTCATCAGCCGGTTTTGTGAAGCTGATCGCCTCCCACGCGACGGATGAGATTCTCGGTGTCCACATTATCGGCCCCATGGCGGGCGAGCTGATCGCCGAGGCAGTGCTGGCGATGGAATTCCGTGGTAGCGCCGAGGATCTGCAGCGCACAATCCACGCGCATCCCACCTTGTCCGAGGCGCTGCACGAAGCGGCACTCGCCGCCGACCAGCGCGCCATCGACAATCTCAATCGCTGAACTCGTCCGTTCCTAGAGCGCGCGCACCGCGCGTAGCACGCTGTTGACGCCAGCGAGCTTCTTCAGCACCTGGCGCAACTGCCCCGCATCGCGCACGGCCGTGCGCATGACGATCGTGGCCACGCGGTCAGCCGGATCGGTGTTCGAGTTGACGCCGTCGATGCTGAGCCGTTCCTGCGCCATCACGTCGGAGACATCGCGCAGCAGGCCGCGGCGGTCGTAGGCCTCGATGCGGATCTGCACCGGCATGAGTTGCTCCGTGTCGCGGTTCCAGTCCACCTTCAGCGCCCGCTCCGGGTGCAGCGCGCCCATGCGCAGCAGGCTGTTGCAGGCCGCGCGATGCACCGTCACGCCGCGGCCGAGCGTCAGGTAGCCGGCGATGGCCTCCGGCGGAACCGGTGCGCAGCAACGCGCCATGGTGGTGGGCATGTCGCCGACGCCCTCGATGTCCACCGCCGCCGCGCTCCGGCTACGCACGCGCTTCGGCGCCGGTGCGATCGTCAGCGTATCGGGTGGTAGCGTCTGGGCTGGCGTTGGCCCCGGCGCCGCCGACCCCGCCCCACCGGGACCGCTGGCCTGTGCGGCCGCGTCCTGCTGGTGAAACCAGGCGCGCACCTTGGCACGGCTCCGTGATGAGGCCAGGAAGCGGCTGTCGGCTGCCAGCCAGTCGCGGCTCGGTCCGCCGACGCGCCCGGTGATGATCTCGACGACCTCGCCGTTGGCGAGCGCCTGGTCGAGCGGCGCGATGCGGCCATTGACCTTCGCGCCCCGGCAGCTGTGCCCCAGCTGAGTGTGCACGTGATAGGCGAAATCGAGCGGCGTGGCGCCGCGCGGCAGATCGATGACCTCGCCGCGCGGCGTAAGCGCGTACCGGCGGTCGGCGAACAGTTCGTGCCTGACACGGTCAATGAAGTCGCCGGCCGCCTCGGCAGCCTGCAGTGGATCGAGCATGCGGCGCGCCCATTCGATCTTGCGCTCGTAGCTTGCATCGCGCGCGCCACCCTCTTTATAGCGCCAGTGCGCGGCCACGCCGAGCTCGGCGTGCTCGTGCATGTCGCGGGTGCGAATCTGGATTTCCAGGGATTTTCCCTTCGGACCGGTGACGGCAGTGTGGATTGAGCGGTACTGGTTGTCCTTGGGAGTCGCGATGTAGTCGTCGAATTCGCCCGGCAGGTTGCGCCAGCGGCCGTGCACCACGCCGAGCGCCGCGTAGCAGTCGGCCACGGTCTCGACCACGATGCGGACCGCGCGCACGTCGTACAGCTGCTCGAAAGCCAGCTGTTTGCGCTGCATCTTGCGCCAGATGCTGTAGATGTGTTTCGGGCGTCCATAGACCTGCGCCCGGACGCCGGCGGTCGCCAGCTCGGTGCCCAGCAGCGCGCACACCTGTTCGATGTAGTGTTCGCGGGCGATGCGCCGCTCGGCGAGCGCCGAGGCGACGCGGTGGTAGTCCGCCGGTTCAAGTTGGCGGAAGGCGAGGTCCTCCAGCTCCCATTTGACGCTCCAGATGCCCAGCCGGTTGGCCAGTGGCGCGTAGATCTCGCGCGCCTCGAGGGCAATCCGCTGACGTTCGGCTTCTGGCAGATCGCGTGCCTGGCGGAGTCGCAGCAGCTCCATGCCGAGGCGCCCGACGATCAGGCGCGGGTCGGCAGCGATCGCCAGCAGCATCTTGCGCAGTGTCTCGGCCTGCTGCGCGTTGAGTCCGCGGCTCACGGACCAGTCGGCCGGCAGGCCGATGTCGCCGAGGAGTTCGAGCTGCCGGGCCAGGCCTTCGGCAGCGCTCCCAAAGCGCGCGGTCGCCGTGGCGGCATTGCAGGCGAGGCCCGCAGCGCGCGCCTGCACGATCCAGGCGGCTACTGCGATATCAGGCTCCTCGGTGATCTGGCCGACCAGCTGCGCCAGCTCCGCGCCGGCTGCCAGTTGCTGCTGCGCCAGGCCGAGCTCGGCAAATGCGGCGTGCGCCGCGGCGATCGCCGCCGCGGGAGCGGCCAGGTTTTTGGGTGCGGTTTCCAAGTGGCTCAGGTGTGCATTGGGCGTGTGGCGAGGGGTTCTTCCGGCTATCATTCTGGTAATGAGCGTCCACAGCAAGAGGCGGCATGCCGCGCTATTCCGGCAGTTCCTGGCGCAGCTACCGGTCTAGTGCCGCCGTCGCCGGCGCGCGGGCGGAACCGGCCGGTATTTCGGCTGATTGCCGCATACTCGGGTTGGATCCGGGCTCGCTGCGCACCGGTTACGGCCTGATCGACTGCACGGCCGCCGGCGAGCGTCACGTGGCCAATGGCTGCATCAACGCCGGGAGCGGCGATTTCCTGCTGCGACTGCGGCGGATATTCGACGCCGTCGTGACCCTGATCGAAGAGCACCGGCCCGGGGAAATCGCTATCGAAAGGGTGTTTGTGCATCGTAATCCGGACAGCGCGCTCAAGCTCGGCCAGGCCCGCGGCGCCGCGATCTGCGCGGCGGTTGGACTGGGCGCCAGCGCCCACGAATACGCGCCGCGCGCGATCAAGCTCGCGGTTAGCGGCTACGGTGCGGCCGGCAAGGCACAGGTGGCGCAGATGGTGACCGCGCTTCTGCATCTGGAGCGTCGGCCGGCCGCCGACGCGGCGGACGCTTTGGCGGTGGCGCTGTGCCACGCGCAATCGCGCCGTCTCGCTGCGCTCATGGCCGCGCCGTCCGCGCCGCGCGTCGCCGTGCGCCGCGTCAGCCGGCCCGGCGCGCGGCCCGGCGCACGCCCGTGATCGGCTCGCTCACGGGAGTCCTGGCGCACAAATTACCGCCGACGCTGGTCATCGAGGTCAGCGGCGTAGGCTATGAGCTCGAGGCGCCGATGTCGACGTTTTACGGTCTGCCGCCGGTGGGGCAGACGGTACGGCTCCTGACGCACCTGGTGGTGCGTGAAGACGCTCATATCCTGTACGGCTTCGGCACCACTGAAGAACGCCAACTGTTCCGAAGCCTGCTCAAGGTCTCGGGCGTCGGTCCGCGGATCGCATTGGCGATACTCTCGGGCTCCACGGCCGAGGCGTTTGCCGGCTGCGTACAGGCCGGCGATGCCGCCTCGCTGACGCGCATTCCGGGCGTCGGCCGCAAGATCGCCGAGCGCCTGATCGTGGAAATGCGTGACCGGCTGGCGGCCGCCGCCGCGGACGGTCACGGCGCGATGGCTGCCTCTCCCATGGGCGTCGCCGCCGAGGCCTTCAGCGCCTTGGTTGCACTGGGCTACAAGGGCGCCGAAGCCACGCGCTTGCTCAAGAACGTGCCTCCGGGCGGCAGCACGGAAGAGCTGATACGCAGCGCGCTGCAGGGCGCGGCACGCGAATGAGCGGTCCGCTGCAGGAAGACCGGCCGGTGAGCGCCGCCGGGCGCGGCGATGAGGAAGTGGTCGATAGGGCCATCCGCCCGCGTGCCTTCAGCGAGTACGTCGGCCAGGAACAGGTGAAGAGCCAGATGGGCATCTTCATCGAAGCGGCGCGCCAGCGCGCCGAGGCGCTCGATCACGTGCTGATCTTTGGTCCGCCGGGCCTGGGCAAGACCACGCTGGCCGTGATCATCGCCGCCGAGCTCGGCGTAAACCTGCGCCAGACTTCAGGCCCGGTGCTCGAGCGGCCGGGCGACCTGGCGGCCATTCTCACCAACCTGCAGCCGCGCGACGTGCTGTTCGTCGACGAGATTCATCGCCTCAGCCCGATCGTCGAGGAAGTGCTGTATCCGGCGATGGAGGACTACCAGCTCGACATCATGATCGGCGAGGGCCCCGCCGCGCGCTCCATCAAGTTGAACATTCCGCCCTTTACGCTGGTGGGCGCGACCACGCGCGCCGGGCTCCTGACTGCGCCGCTCCGTGATCGCTTCGGCATCGTGCAGCGCCTCGAGTTCTACAGCGTCGCCGAACTCGAGCGCATCGTCACGCGCTCGGCGGGCATCCTGAATGTGCCGATCGTGCCGGCCGGCGCCGCGCGCATCGCCCAGCGCGCGCGCGGTACGCCGCGCATCGCCAATCGCCTGCTGCGCCGGGTGCGCGATTTCGCGCAGGTGCGCGGCACCGGGCAGGTGGACGAGGCGATCGCCACCGCGGCGCTCGACCTGCTGGAAGTCGATCCGCTGGGGTTTGATTCGCTCGATCGCAAGCTGCTGCTCATGATCATGGAAAAATTCGACGGCGGCCCGGTGGGCATCGAGAGCCTGGCGGCGGCGATCGGCGAAGAGCGCGGCACGCTCGAGGACGTGATCGAGCCCTATCTCATCCAGCAGGGGTTCCTGGCGCGCACCGCGCGCGGCCGTATTGCCACGCGCAGCGCCTGGCAGCACTTCGGCCTGCAGGTGCCGGAGCGCGCCGCCGCCAATCTGCCCTTGTTCGGGGACAATTCGTGAGCGCCTTCCACTGGTCGGCGCGCGTGTACTACGAAGACACCGATTCCGGCGGCGTCGTCTACTACGCTAATTACCTCGGTTTTCTCGAGCGTGCCCGCACCGAGTGGCTGCGTGCGCAGGGCCACTCGCAGATCGAGCTCGCCGCCGACCCCGGAGTGCTGTTCGCCGTCGCCGAAGTCAATATCCGTTACCGTCGTCCGGCGCGACTCGACGACCTGCTGGTGATCAGCTGC
>JAYUZI010000149.1:0-7243 GCA_043751915.1 Gammaproteobacteria bacterium
GCCGGACCAGGCCCACGGGCCGTTGCCCACGGATCTCACGATCACGCCGGCGGTCAATTCGTTCCAGTGCCATGCCGTCCAGCGCTGCGCAGGCAGCTGCGGTCCGATGAACGCGGGCGGGCGATCGTGCGTGTTGATGAACACCGTGGGCACTTCGTCGTGCTCGTTGCCGCGCGCCATGCCCCAGAACGGAAGCAGCTCGACGCCTGCAGCCGGGCGCCAGCGTAGCACCACGCCCACGCTGTTGTTGTACGCGTGGCGCGCAAAGTCGGGATCAGGATTTTGCAGCGCGTGGTAACACAGGCTGGCGCTCAGCGACCCGTCCGGCGCGGCACGCTGGCCATCGAGCTCGACCGAGGAAGCGCGGAACGAACCGCGCGAGAGCACGACGCTCGCCAGACTCTCCGGCCCGGTCGCGTGGAGCGTGTAGTTCGCTATTCCGGTCGGCGACGGGGTATCGAAAGACTGAGCTGCCAGCCCGACCCGGATCGTCGCCCCGGTCACCAGGCACTCGTTCATGGCGAAGGTCTGTTGGTCGAAATACAGGCCCTCGATGCGCAGGTTCCCCGCCGCGCGCGGACTGAAACCGCGCACGTGCTCGGCGTCGTAGAGCCCGATGGACTGCGAGCCGATGGTCGTGCCAAAGGCATCGTCCGCGGCGGTTACCACGTTATTCATAGGCGCGCTGCGCCAGGGCGGTGAGCGGCACGATCATGCCGGCCAGCGCGAGCGCGCGCCGGAGCGCAGGGTAGTGAGTTAAGGGCAGCGCTGCCAGAGGCGTGAGAGAAGCGCATTGTAGCCGTTCAATGGCCTGGGGCGTGGCGCTCCGCGCGTATCGAATGAGGCCCCGTACCGACCGCATCGCTAGAGCGCAGGTGCAGTGGCTTTATGGCGTATTCCGTCCGTAGATGCCGGAAGAGGCTCGTGCGGCTCCCGAACCCGACCTGCTCGGCAATCGCGGTCATCGTCCATTCTGATTCCTGCAGCAGCCGCAGCGCCGCGGCGACGCGCTTGCGGTTCAGGTAGCCGCTGGGTGTCAACCGGTAGACGCTCTTGAAGGTGCGCAGGAAATGAAACGGCGACAGATGCGCGGCGGTGGCGATATCGCGCAGCGCGATGGGGTCGCGATAGTGGGCGTGGATGAAATCGACGCCGCGGCCCAGGCGGCGCAGCAGTTCATGCCGGGTCGAGGGCTTGCTCGATGGGATCGCATCGGCAACCCGCAGCTGCCGGTGCTTGAGCTTCATCATTCGCGCCAGCAGGAACAGCAGCTGTTCTTCGAGCCAATTCTCGTCATCGAGGCCGGCGTCGACGGCGCTGCGGATATGGCGCAACACCGGGCTGACCAGACGATCGTGTTCATAGAGTCGCTCGGCGAACTCGCCCGGACCAGCATAGCCGCCCGCCGGATCGTCCAGCTGGCTCGCGCCGGAAGACACCAGCGATTGCCACACCTGTTCGATCAGCCGGCTTTCGAAGAATATCGAGAACGAATTCACCGGCCACAGCGATGCAATGCGGCTCCCGTAGCTGCGGCCGGCATTTATTATGGCAAAAGTGTCGTCGTCGACCGAGACCCGATGGCCGTCGAGGAAATAGTCCTCTGCACCGCCGAAGGCCGCCTTGATGGACAACAACTGCTGGAATTCCGGGTATTCCACGCGGCGCGCGCGCGCGGAAATCACCGCGCTTTCACGGCCCCAGCGCGCGTAGAACTGCGGCCTGAAGGCCGGATCCCAAGTCGCAGGCATTTCCCTGTAGATCAACTGACACTCACATCGGCAGCCGGACTGTGGCCCTAGTATCTCAGCGTACAACCCGCCGCAGAACAACTTGTTGCAGATTCTGCTAATTCCGGTCCCGGGCACGGTGCGGCAAGTCCGCAACAACTGCAACGAGCCATGCCGTCGTCGTCCCTAGACTGGTCACTTCCCTTCTCGGTTGACGGGGATGCCATGCGCTACAGGAAAAATCGGGGAACAATCCTGTCCGCTGCCGCCGCGATGTTGGTGGTCTGCGTGGCCTGCGCGTTGCTGGCCCGGCCCGGCCCGGCGCCGCACGCAACGGCGGCCCACCGCTATGCCCTTGCCGAGCTGCAACGGGTCGAACAGTGGTCGCCGCTACTGTGGAGTGACGGTGGCATTCCAGCACCCGCCAGGTAGTTACTCCAGCTGTTTGAGGCCGCTGGAAATGAGAAATACACGACCAGAATGATGCCCGTTGACACCGCTCCATCCGGAGGTGATCAGCAGGTCTGCGCTGCCATCGCCATCCACGTCACCCATGCCCACAGCATCGAACCCGAAGGTGTCGCCGGGCGTGCGGCAGGTGTAGGTCCTGATCAGTTTGCCGTTCCTGCCTGAGTACAGATAAGCCCGCCCGGCCGAGACGGCCGCCGTGGCATTCTGCCAGGCGCCCACAATGAGATCTGCGCGACCATCGCGGTCGACGTCGCCGGCCATCGAGGGGCTGGTGCCATAGCCGTCGCCCGCCGTCTCGCCCGTCAGCGCGTAGAGTCGTTTACCAGTGCGACCCGAATACACATAGATGCGCCCGGTCGAGGGGCCCTTGGCCTCGTTGGTCCAGTCGGACGCGTAGATCTCGCTGATACCGTCGCCGTCCATGTCGCCCGGCAGTGAGACGAACATGTAGCCCAGCTTGTTGCCCGTGGCGTCGGCCTCGATGATGAACTTCGGCCGCCCAGACGCGCCGTCGTAGGCGAAAACACGGCCATGACGGGCCGGGCCCGCGCCGGGCGCACCGACCACAAGCCAATGCTGCTTCGCGTCGGAGTAGCCGGCGACCGTACTGCCAAAGGCGTCGCCAGCACGATCGCCCGACAGCGTCAGCAACAGCGATCCATCCTTACCCGAATACACGTAGGCATGTCCGGGCACCTTGCTTTCGCCTTCCTTGCCGGGAGAGCCCACAATCACGTCGGCATAGCCGTCGCCGTTGACATCGCCGGCACCCGAAATGTGGTTCCCGAAGGACTCCTCCGCGTTGGCGGAGTGGAAACTTTGCAGCACGCGGCCGTCGCGGCCGGAATAGATATGCCCGACACCGGCGCCCGACGGACCGCTGGCGACCACGTCGGGAACGCCGTCGCGATTCGTGTCGCCGGCCGCCTCCACGCCTGAACCCAGCTGATCGCCAGGCTCCCCATCGGCGGTCCACAACAGCGCACCGCTCCGCCCCGAGTAAACGTAGATGCGGCCCGCGTTCGATCCGCCGGCGCCGTGCGTGGGCGCCGAAGTCACAAGATCGTTGACGCCGTCGCCATCGACGTCACCGATGTTGCACGCGATCCACCCAAATTGGTCGCCGGGGGCTTCGCCGCGCCATTCGTGGATGATCTGCACGGGCTCGACGAACGGGCGCTCGAAATCGGCGGGGCCAGGCAGCAGCGCCGCATAACGCGCGTCGCCGCGCAAGCCGGCGAGGCTCACGTCGTCCGCCATTTCCGTCATGTCGTAGCGATGTGTGGCGGCCGCGCGGCCCAGCCATTCGAAGGCCCGATCCGGGTCCTGCTTTGCGGCGTAGGCAAGGCCGAGGCTATAGAACACGCGGGGTGAATCCGGTTCGAGCTTCAGCACCTGCTGATAGGCCGCGATCGCCTGGTCGAAGTCGTGTAGCTGCGCTCTGGCCTTGCCAAGGTTCCGCCAGGCCAGCGCCGCACTCAGCGCTGCGGCGCCTGAGGCGGCGGCCGCGAAGACCGTACTGCAAACCGGGGCCAGGCAGCACAGCAGGCCCGCGGCGAGCAGCCGGGGCATTGGGTGGGATGATGGCAAGGGAATCTCTCCAAGTAGCAAGGATGGGCCGAGACTACCAATCGGGCGCTCGCTCATTGTTGCAGATCTTGCTAGCAGCGCCCGCGCGCCGCTCAATTGCTATAATTGCCCGATGGACGAGTACCTGTTTGCGTTCCAGACCTCGACGACCCACCCCGGGTTCCTGCGCGCCCCGCCCCTTCCCGCCAGGCCCGACGCGCGCTTTGTCGTTGCCGGCGTACCCTGGGACGGGGCCACGACCAATCGCCCCGGCGCGCGCTTTGGTCCCCACGAGATCCGCCGCGCGAGCCACATGCTGTGCGATGGCATGCATTCCTCATATGGCCTTTCGCCGCTCGCCGAGCTCGCCGATTGCGGCGATCTGACGCTGCCCAACACCTCGCTGACCGGGATGCGCGCGGCGCTCGAGCCTCAGGCGCTGCAGTTGCTGAAGAAACATCACATGGTGTGGCTGGGCGGCGATCATTCGATCACCCTTTCGCTGCTGCGCGCCTATCGTGCCCATTCCGGCCGGCCGCTGGCGCTGCTGCATTTCGACGCCCATTGCGATACCTGGGAAACTCATTTCAACGAGCCTTCCGGCCATGGCACCTGGGTGTTCGAGGCGCTGCGCGAAGGGCTCATCGATCCGAGGCTCTCGGTCCAGATCGGCATTCGTTCGTCCGCGGCGCGCGAGACATCCAACTACCTCGCCGATCGCGGCGGGCTCATCTACACGGGCCGCGACCTGCGCGGCCTCGCCAATGCCACGCAGCTCGCGCCGGTCACGGCGGCGGTGCGCCAGCGGCTCGCGGGCACGCCGGTCTACCTGAGCTTCGACATCGACTGCCTCGACCCGGCATATGCGCCGGGAACGGGCACGCCCGAGCCCGGCGGTCTGTCGACCGCGCAGGCGCTGACGCTGCTCGAGGAACTCAACGAAGTGAATTTTATCGGCATGGACCTGTGCGAGGTGGCACCGCCCTACGATCACGCGGAACTCACGAGCAACGCCGCATCCACGCTGGTCTGGACTTACCTCTGCGGCCGGGTGGCCCGGGCACCGCAAGCGGCCTGAGCCGCCAGAGGTCCGCATGGATACAGTCGATGTCTGCATCATCGGCGGCGGCATGGCCGGCGCGTCGGTGGCTTTTCACCTCGCGCCCCACGCCCGCGTCACGCTGCTCGAGCGCGAGTCGCACGTCGGCTATCACAGCACCGGGCGCTCGGCGGCGCTGTACTCACCCAACTACTGCAGCAGCCTGGTCCAGCGCCTGACGCTGGCGGGGCAGCCTTTCCTGAGCTCGCCGCCGGCTGGATTCACGGCCACGCCACTCCTGCGTGATCGCGGCTACCTGATGATCGGCCGCACTGCGCAGCTTGCTGCGCGCGGGCAATACGAGGAAGAGGCGCGCGCCGTGGGTCTCGACACCCTGCGGCTGACGATTCCGGAAGCGCGCGAACTCGTGCCGGTGCTGCGTCCGGAGGCCATCGACTGGGCGCTGCTCGACCCTAACGCCTGGGACCTCGACGTCGACTCGCTCCTGCAGGGGTTCCTGCGCGGCGCGCGCGCGCACGGCGCCAGCGTCCTGACTGCACGCGAAGCCGTGACGCTCGCGCGCGACGGCGATGCCTGGCGCATCGCGGGTTCCGGTTTCGAGCTGCGCGCCGGCATCGTGGTGAATGCCGCGGGCGCATGGGCAGACGAGGTTGCCCGCCGTGCCGGCGTAGCGCCGCTCGGCCTCGTACCGCACCGGCGCACCGCGTTCATTTTCGACCCTCCGGAAAAGGTCGCGGTGGCGCACTGGCCGATGGTCGCGGACGCCGAGGAGCAGTTCTACTTCAAGCCCGACGCGGGGCGCCTGCTCGGCTCGCTCGCCGAAGAAACGTCCTCGCCGCCGGTCGATGCGCTGCCCGAGGACCTCGACGTCGCCATTGCGGTCGATCGCATCGAGCGGGTCGTCGACTTCCCAGTACGGCGCGTGCTGCGCTCGTGGACCGGGCTGCGCGTGTTCGGACCCGACCGCGATCCGGTATCGGGCTTCGACCCAGACGCGCACGGCTACTACTGGCATGCGGGGCTGGGCGGCGTGGGCATCCAGACCGCGGCAGGTCTGGGCGCGTTCGCCGCGGCGATGATCCGGGGTGCGGCGCTTCCCTCAGCGCTCGGCGAGCGCGGCGTAGACGCTGGCCAGCTCGCACCGGAGCGGCTACGGCGCCTCCGATCGGGCGCATGAGCGCCGCGTGGCGAAGTGGCCACAATCACGGGAAGTCTAGCGAGCCGGACGGCGTGTCGATTCGCGGCCCGACGGCAAGTGGCAGTGCGTCGCGTCGCATGGCTCGGCGATAGAGGAGTAGCCAAGCGCTGCAGCGGCCCTTGGAAAGACAAAAGCCCCGGTACCTTACGGTGCCGGGGCCTGTCTCCATGAGGCGCCTGGCGGCACCGTTACTTGTAGGTCGCGTTCGTGCGCATCAGGTTGTCGTGATGAGCGCTGGAGTCGACCATTGAGCCGAACGCCTGGCCAGCCAGGGGATTTGACTTCAACATGTCCCCAATCGCCGCGTTCATCTTGTCGAGGCCGTCGGCACTCCTGGCGATGGCATCGATAAAGAACATGTCGGGCGATCCCGTGTGGATCGACTCCACGTCGACCTCATACTCGACCAGCGCACCATCGGCCAGCAGCTTTTCCATCAACGGCACGATGAAGCCCTTGCTGAGCATATCGACCGCATCGCTCGGCGCGTCGGACTTGAGCTTGTATATGCCGACCCGCGTGTAGGCTCCGGTGTAGGTGCCCGGACGCCAGTTGTAGTAACGGCTGACATAAATGCCGTCCGAGTGCTTGGTGGCGGATTCCAGCACCGGAGTGGTGGCGTTGCCGGTCTTGTACATTTCATCGAGCACGTTCAACACACCGGCCATCGACATCGATGACCACCAGTCGTCATGCGTGGCCCCGTCTTCGGTGTGGACCAGGGTCGTGTCGTTGCCATAGCCGACCAGCGTGCCCTTGGCCAATGCTTCCGCCGTCACCTTTTCGATGGCCCCATTGGCCTTTTCCATCGCCGCCCATTGCGCGCGCGGCAGCGTCCAGTTCGCCAGGTAGCTGTACATCGGCGCCTTTTCCTTCACCTCGGCCGCCTGTGCACCCGCCACCCCCGCCCCAAGAATCATCGTTGCAGCCAGGCACGCGGCCGCCAGCGCTCCGTACCGGAGTCTGTTCATGTGATGTCTCCCCTTGAGTGTGTCGCGATGTCCTTATTGGTATTCGCGGTCGCGGGAGTATAAGTCCGGCGGTCTGGAGCGCGCAAAAAAGGGGCGTCAATAAAGACAAAAGCCCCGGCACCTTGCGGTGCCGGGGCCTGTCTCTATGAGAAGCCTGGCAGTGACCTACTCTGGCATGGCAACTGCCACACTACCATCGGCGCAGAGCATTTTCACTTCCGAGTTCGAAATGGGATCGGGTGGT
>JAYUZI010000150.1:0-2952 GCA_043751915.1 Gammaproteobacteria bacterium
GACGCCTGCTGCGCGCTGGGCGCCGACAATCCGATCGAACTTATCCACGACGTGGGCGCGGGCGGGCTCGCCAACGCCGTGCCGGAAGCGGTCGCCCACAGCGCGCGCGGCGCGCGCATCAACCTGCGCGACGTGCCGAGCGCCGAGCCCGGCATGTCGCCGCTCGAGATCTGGTGCAATGAAGCGCAGGAGCGCTACGTACTGGCGCTCCGGCCGGCGGGACTGGCACGCTTCGCCGCGATCGCGCAGCGCGAGCGCTGCCCCTATGCCGTAATCGGCGTGACCACCGCGGATGGCGAACTGATCGTCAGCGATCCGCTGCTGGGCGGCGATCCGGTGCACATGCCGATCGAAGCGCTGCTCGGCAAAGCGCCGCGCATGCGGCGCGAGGTGCGCAGTACGCCGGCGCTGCGGCCGCTGAGCGATGAATTCAGGGATGTGAATCTGCGCGAGGCGCTGTATCGCGTGTTGCGGCTCCCCGCGGTGGCGGACAAGACTTTCCTGATCACCATCGGCGATCGCACCGTCGGTGGGTTGATTCACCGCGACCCGCTTGTCGGCCCGTGGCAGGTACCGGTGGCCGACGCAGGTGTCACGCTCAGTGATTACCGCCATCACAGCGGCGAAGCGATGGCGATGGGTGAGCGCACGCCCGTGGCACTGCTCGACGCCGCGGCTTCGGCGCGGCTGGCCGTCGCCGAGGCGGTCACGAATATCTTGTCGGCCGATGTGATGACGCTTGGTGACATCCGCCTGTCGGCCAACTGGATGGCGGCCTGCGGCGAGCCGGGCGAAGACGCCGCGCTGTACGCGGCAGTGCGCGCAGTGGGCGAGGAATTCTGTCCGGCGCTCGGCATCGCCATTCCGGTCGGCAAGGATTCGTTGTCGATGCGGACCATGTGGCAGCAGGATGGCGCCGCACGTTCTGTGGTCGCGCCCGTGTCCTTGATCGTGTCGGCGTTCGCGCCGGTCGGCGACGTGCGCCGCACACTGACGCCGCTCCTGCGGCTCGATCAGGGGCCGAGCTCGTTGCTGCTGGTCGACCTGGGGGAGAGTCGCAATCGGCTCGGTGCCTCGGCCCTGGCGCAGGTGTACGGCGCGCAGGGCGGTGCGAGCGCCGACATGAACAATCCCGAGCTGCTGGGACGGTTTGCGGCCGCGCTCGCCGCGCTGCGGGCGCGCTCACTTATCCAGGCCTACCATGACCGCGCCGACGGCGGGCTGGCCGTAACGCTGGCAGAAATGGCCTTCGCAAGTCATTGCGGTTTCGAGGTCACGCTCGACCCGGCGCGCGGCAGTGCCCTGGCGCAGCTGTTCAGCGAGGAGTGCGGTGTCGTGCTGCAGGTGTCGACCGCGCAGCTGCACGAGGTCTGGCAGGAACTCACAGCCCACGGCCTGCAGGAATGCAGCCGCGTGATCGGCCGGCCGGTCGCCGAACTTCGGCTACGCTTCACGGTGGGCGCGGAATCCCTTGACGAGCCATGGGTGGAATTGCACCGTGCCTGGTCCGAGACTTCCTGGCAGATGCGCCGACTGCGCGATGATCCCGATTGCGCCGACGAGGAGCAGGCGGCGGCGCTCGACAGCGCGGCGCCAGGCCTGCGCTGGCAGCTGGGCTTCGAACCGCAGCAGGATATCGCCGCGCCGTACATAGCCAGCGGCGCCCGCCCGCCGGTGGCGGTGCTGCGCGAGCAGGGCGTCAACAGCCAGGTGGAAATGGCGGCCGTGCTCGAGCGCGCCGGCTTCGAACCGCACGATGTGCACATGAGTGATCTGCTGGCTGGCAGGCGCTCACTGCGCAGTTTTCGGGGCCTGGTGGCCTGCGGCGGGTTTTCCTACGGCGACGTGCTCGGGGCCGGCGGCGGCTGGGCGCAGTCGATCCTGTTTCACGAGGCCACGCGCCGCGAGTTTGCTGGCTTTTTCGCGCGCACCGACACCTTTACGCTCGGCGTGTGCAACGGCTGCCAGATGCTCGCGCTGCTGCGCGAGCTGATTCCGGGCGCGCAGCACTGGCCGAAATTCCTGCGTAACCGTAGCGAGCAGTTCGAGGCGCGCTTGAGCCTGGTGGAAATCCTGGATTCACCCTCGCTGCTGCTGGCCGGTATGCACGGCTCGGTGCTGCCAATCGCCGTCTCGCATGGCGAAGGGCGCGCCGCCTTCATCGCCGACGCCGACCAGCAGCTGTGCACGGAGCAGGCGCTGATCGCCTGCCGTTACAGCGACGGCCGCGGTAATGCCGCGCGGCTCTACCCGGCCAACCCGAACGGTGCGCCGGCCGGCATCGCGGCGCTCACCACGCCCGACGGCCGCGCCACGATCATCATGCCGCACCCGGAGCGGGTCTACCGCACGGTGCAGAATTCCTGGCACCCGCATGATGCCGGCGAGGACAGCGGCTGGATGCGCCTGTTCCGCAATGCGCGCGTGTGGGTGGGTTAACTTTTGGCGGGCGCTACGCGGCGCCCGCCGATCCAGGTCTCCTGAACATTGTAGTCGTCATCGGCGATCACCAGATCAGCCCGGTACCCGGGCACCAGCCGGCCGTGACTGGCGCCCAACTTCAGGAAGTTCGCCGGATACTCGCTCGCCATGCGTACGGCCTCATTTGCCGGTAGCCCGAGCAGCGCCATTGTGTTCTTGACAGCGCGGTTCATATCGAGCGCCGTTCCCGCCAGCGTGCCCTGCTCGTCGACGCAGTAGCCGTCCTCGACGAGGATCGTGTGGCCCTGGAGCTGGAAGCTGCGCATACTGGTTCCGACCGGCGGCATGGCGTCGGTCACCAGCATGAATCGATCATGAGTCTTGGCGCGCAACGCTACCTTGAGCACCCGCGGATCGACGTGCCGGCCATCGACGATCATGCCGCAATAGGTTTCGTCTTCACTGAGCGCGGCGCCCACCGCACCCGGTTCGCGTCCGGTCATTTGCGACATCGCATTGAACAGATGTGTG
>JAYUZI010000151.1:0-10299 GCA_043751915.1 Gammaproteobacteria bacterium
GGCTCTTTTGACCAATATGACAACGGCGAATCAACGACTTGCAGGGAGCGCGACGGCGAAATCACGGCCGGCAAATAGCTTTTCAACAACCTGCTAGGCCTGTTAACGTTTCTGGGGCCAGGTTCTAGATAAAGGGCAGCGTCACCAGCTTGCCTGCGAGCGTACGTCCATCCTTGTGCACCTCGACGGCATCGCCCACGGCGCAACGGGTTGAGATCAGGGCGAAGCCAATGTTTTTCCCGAGGCGGTAGGACCACGCGCAGTTGGTAAGATCTCCAACCTTGTGTCCGTCGCGCAGGATCGGGTGCCAGTGGAAACCGAAGGCGCTGGGCTCGGTGCCCTCGAGCACGACACCCAACTGGTGATGGACGGGTCCGGCGGCGTGGATCTTCCTGAGCGCCCTGATCCCGATCACATCGTCCGCCACATCCAGGTCGATATATTTGCCGAGCCGTACCTCGAAAGGGTTGGTCGTCGCGTCGGTGTCGCCACCATAGGAAAGCAGGCCACTTTCCACGCGCTCGCAGAAGTTGGGAGCACCAGGGCCGATGTCCCAGGGTTTGCCGGCCTCGCGCACGAGGTTCCACAGGCGCGTTCCCTGCTTGCCGTCCGTCAGGTAGAGCTCGTAGCCGCCCTGCTTCGACCAGCCCGAGCGCGCCACCACGACCGGGATTCCCTCGATCTTCGTTGCGCGGAACCAGAAGTATTTCAGCTCCCGCACCCAGTCGCCGAAGATCGAGGCAACCACGTTCTCGGCCATCGGCCCCTGGACCGCCAGCGGCGAGACGTCGGGTTCGCCGATCTCAACTTCGAGGCCACGCTCGGCCGCGATTGCGCGCGCCCAGAACCAGATATTCGAGTCGGCAATCGAAAACCAATAGTGATCTTCGGCGAGCTTGAGCAGGATCGGATCGTTAATGAGCGTGCCGGCGTGATCGCACAGCGGCACGTACTTGCCCTGGCCGACCGTGCACCGTCCGAGATTGCGCGGGCTCAGGATCTGCGCGAGCCGGCCGGCGTCCTTGCCGCGAAGCTCCACCTGCCGCTCGCACGCCACGTCCCATTGCGATACGCCGCGGATCAGCCGCCAATACTCGTCTTCCGGATGGCCGAAGCTGGTCGGCATGAGCATGTGGTTGTAGGTGGTGAAAGCCGTCACACCCTCGGCGAGCGTGGCCTCGAAAAACGGCGATGGGCGCAGGCGGGCGGAGGGAGTGATGCCGAACACGGTGAGCGATATTCCTAGAAATCGGAGTGGACCGCGCCGTGCGGAAAAGTCTTCAGATCAAAGGGTGTGACCTGGTAGACGTGGTAGTTCAGCCAGTTGGCATAGAGCAGGCTGGCGTGCCCGCGCCAACGAACCTGCGGCGGCTGCGACGGGTCGTTCTGTGGATAGTAGTTTCTCGGGACCTCGATCGGCAGGCCCCGGCCCGTGTCGCGATCGTACTCGGCCTTGAGCGTGAGCGGGTCGTACTCCGAGTGGCCGGTGACGAACACGTGCCGCCCGTCCTTTGAGCCCACCAGGTAGACGCCCGCTTCGTCGGACTCCGCGAGGATTGTCAACTCCGGTATTTTGTCGATGTCCGCGCGGCGCACCTCCGTATAGCGCGAGTGCGGGGCGAGAAAGGTATCGTCGAAGCCGCGCAGCAGGCGCTCGGTCGGCGCCAGCGTGCGGTGCTCGAAAACGCCGAACAGCTTCCGCGGCAGTGGATACTTGGGAATGCCGTAGAGATGGTAAAGCGCGGCCTGCGCGCCCCAGCAGATATTGAAGGTGGCGACCACGTCGGTAGCCGCCCAATCCATGATGCGCGTGAGCTCGCGCCAGTAGTTCACGGCTTCGAAGTCCATCTGTTCGACGGGTGCGCCGGTGATGATCAAGCCGTCGAATTTCTCGCCGCGGACTTCGTCGAACGAACGGTAGTGCTTGAGCAGATGATCGGCGCTGGCGTTCTTCGGTTCATGCGTGGCGGTGCGCAGCAGCGTCACGTCCACCTGCAGCGCCGAGTTGCCGATCAGGCGCAGGATCTGGGTCTCGGTGGCGATCTTGGTCGGCATCAGGTTCAGGATCGCGACGCGCATCGGACGAATGTCCTGGCGTGCGGCGCGCTCCTCGCCCATCACGAACACGTTCTCGCTCTCGAGCGTCGCGCGCGCGGGCAGGCTGGCGGGAATCTTTACCGGCATAGGTAATCGCGAACGCTGGGTCTCGCGCTACGCGTTGAGCGCCTGGTTCAGATCCCACAAAATGTCGTCGAGCTCCTCGATGCCGACGCTGAGGCGGACGAAATCCGGGCTCAATCCGGCGGTGGTCTGCTGCTCTGCGGTCAGCTGGCTGTGCGTGGTGGAAGCCGGATGGATGGCGAGGCTCTTGGCGTCGCCAACGTTGGCCAGATGGCTGAACAACTGCAGGCTCTCGATGAACTTCTTGCCGGCCGCCACGCCACCCTTGATGCCAAAGCCGAGAATGGCACCGACGCCCCTGGGCAGGTACTTGCGGGCGCGCTCGTAATCGGGGTGGCTCTTGAGGCCCGGATACTTGACCCAACTCACCTTCGGGTGCTTCTCGAGGAACTCAGCCACGGCCTGCCCGTTCTGCGTGTGGCGTTCCATGCGCAGGCTGAGCGTCTCAACACCCTGGATGGTCTGCCAGCTGTTGAACGGCGAAGCGCAGCCGCCGATATCGCGCAGCACGTGCACGCGCGCCTTGATTGCGAAGGGCGGCAAGCCCATGCCGAGGAGATCGGCATAGACCAGGCCGTGGTACGAAGGATCGGGCGTGGTGAAGTTGGCGAAGCGCCCGCTGCGCCAGTCGAAGTTGCCGCCGTCGACAATCATGCCGCCGATGCTGGTGCCATGGCCGCCGATGAACTTGGTGGTGCTGTGCACGACCACGTTGGCGCCCCACTCCACCGGGCGGAACAGGTACGGTGTGGCGAAAGTGTTGTCGATCATCAGCACGATGTTGTACTGCCTGGCGATCGCCGCGACTTCCTCGAACGGAAACACCGCGATATCGGGGTTGCCGAGCGTCTCGCCATAGATGATCTTGGTGTTCTTGCGGATCGCCTGCGCGAAGTTCTTTGGTTCGGTCGGGTCGACGAATGTGACCTTGATGCCAAGGTTCCGGAAGGTGTGGTTGAACTGATTATAGGTGCCGCCATACAGGCGGCTACTGCTCACGATGTGATCGCCTGCGTTGCACAGCGTGAAGATCGCCTGTGCCTGCGCGGCATGGCCTGAACTCGCCGCGAGGCCCGCTACGCCGCCTTCCAGCGCCGCGATGCGCTGCTCGAGCACGTCCGTCGTGGGGTTCATGAGCCGCGTGTAGATGTTGCCCAGCTCCTTGAGTGCGAACAAATTTGCTGCATGCTCGGTGTTGCGGAACTGAAAGCTGGTGGTCTGGTAGATCGGCACCGCGCGGCTGCCCGTGGTCGGGTCCGCGGCCTGGCCGGCATGCAGTTGCTGGGTGGCGAATCCGTACTTGCGGGGCGGTGTAGCCATGACAGTTAGTCCTCTGGATTTTTCGGTAGCGGCCTCGGCGCAGCCCAATCATAGCGAACGTGATGACCGGAACTTGGCAGGACTCCACGTCAAGACGCGCTACCAGCGCGATGCGCAGCGAGAACAGTTCTATTAAACTTCATTAAAACAATAACATAGGAACGATAGATAGAAATAACATTATATTGTGGTAGCCGGGTCTACGCGCGCACTTCCTAGCCACGAACGCCAACCGCGCCTTTCACGGCGTGTTGACGCGTCAGGTGTCGCGACTCCCGACTAGCGAAAGGCGGATTCGAGCGGAAAGCGGCTCAAGATCTCATGGCCGGTATCCGTGATCAGCACCTGCTGCTCGAGCTTGACGCCCTCGGCTCCGCCGACTTCACCCATGTAACTCTCGATGCAGACCGTCATGCCGGGAACCAGCACGCCGTCCTGCGCCAGGGGATCGTCCGGATCGGCGCCGATCGCCGGCCACTCATCGACCATGCCGACGCCGTGCAGCGGGCAGCCGTAGTTCTGGTCGAGGTAGCGCGCCGGTATTTGCCAGGCGCGCTCGCGGAACTCGCGGAACCTCAAGCCCGGACGCAGCAGCTCGCAGTTGTGGGCAACCTGATCGGCCGCAAGAGCGTAGAGCCGCCGCTGGGCCGCTGAGGGCGCACCAGGTCCGCACAGGAAAGTGCGGCTCACATCGGCGCAATAACCGTACGGCCCGATCATGTCGGTGTCGAAGCTCACCAGGTCGCCGGCCTGGATGCGGCGGCCCGAGGCTTCCTGAAACCAGGGGTTGGTGCGGGGTCCGGAGCTGAGGAGTCGCGTTTCAATCCATTCGCCACCATGCGCGATGTTGGCGTAGTGGAGCTCGGCCCATAATTCGTTTTCGGTGAGCCCGGGGCGCAGCGCCTCACGCATGTGTTGCATGGCGATGTCGGCCACGGCCAGGGATTCGCGCATACAAGCGAGCTCCTCGGCGCTCTTGACCGAGCGGGCAAGCTCCAGCAGGCGCTGACCCTCGACGAGTGCGAAGCCCTGGCTGCGCAGGGCCTCCACGCCAAGCACGTCGGTGCGATCGACGGCGAGGCGGTGTGGGCCCGGGCCCATCAGTGCGCACACCACCTCCCGGATCTCAGCGGCCCAGCGGTGGCTCACGCTTGCCGCGTGCTCGGCGACATCAAAGAACGCATGAATGATCGCCGGTCGCACCTCGGCAATCGCGGGCAGCTCAGGGACGTGGTCCAGGCAGTTTCGGTTCGCGTATTCGAACAGCACCGCCCTGCCCACTGCGGGCACGACGCAGTAGCGTCCCATGTTGTGCAACATCCACACGGTCATGTTGTGCGAGTCGGTGGCGTAGCGGATATTGATCGGGTTGTAGAGCAACGCCGCCACGCAGTCAGCGGCGCGCAGCTGTCGCTGCACGCGCTCCAGCCGGTAGGCACGCAGCGCGGCAAGGTCGACACGCAGCGCGACGTGCGCAGACGCACCGCTGTGGGACACGTGGCCGGCCATGATCTGATTGCTCATAGATGTTGCCCGGTTCCCGTATGATATTCGGGGATTTCAAGTATAGGGGGTCTGCGTGCTCAAGCTGAATCGGCTTTGTTTGCCGGCCGTCCTGGCTGCGATTGCCGCGGCGCCGCTCGCGGCGCAGATTGATCACACACGAGTCGATACCGGCCCGGATGTCGCGGAGCCCGGTTCCATTGAGGAAATCGCCGGGGCCACCACCGAGGCGCGCTTCATGTCGCCCTGGGTGAGCTACCTGCCGGCCTCGGCCACCGTGCCTTCGCCGCGGGCGTTTCTGCACCGCATCCCGGGCGCACCTGGCGAGTTGGTCAACACGGCGACGGCGCAGGCCTATTGCCGGGCGCTGGCCGCGGCCTCGCCGCGCGTGCGCCTGTTTACGATTGGCCGCTCCGAGGAAGGGCGCGACATCATCATGCTTGCCATCGCCGATGAGCGCGGAGTCGCCGACCTGGAGCGCCTAAGGGCCGCTACGGCCGCGCTGGCAGATCCGCGTAGCACCGATCAGGCTGCAGCCGACCGGCTGATTGCGGACGCGCGGCCGATCTACTACTTCAACGCCGGCCCGCATTCCGATGAGACTGGTTCGGCCGAGTCGATGCTGGAACTGGCGTACCGGTTGGCGGTTTCGGAGCAGCCGATGATCCGGCGGATCCGCGAAAACATGGTGGTGCTCATCAATCCGGTCTCGAACCCGGATGGGCGCGACAAACAGGTCGAGTGGTTTTACCGCTACCTCAAGGGCAAGACCGATTACGCCGCCCTGCCCCGTCAGGCACCGCCATACTGGTCGAAATACACCTTCGTGGACATCAACCGTGATGCCCACCAGCTGACGCATGAGACGAGCAAGGCCGTCAGCCGGATGTTTTTCAACTGGCACCCGACGGTCGTGCACGACCTGCACGAGAGCATGGCCTTGCTCCTGAGCTGGAATGGCACCGGCCCATACAATCCCAATATCGACCCGCTCACGTTCAGTGAGTTCCTGGAATTGAGTTTCCACGAGATGCAGACCATGACCGGGTTCGGCATGCCCGGCGTGTGGACCTGGAATTTCGGCGAATCCTTCTCACAACTCTACACCGACTCGGTGGCGATGAATCACAACGCCATCGGTCGCGGCTACGAGACCTTCGGCAATGGCACGGCAGAGACGCTGACGCAGAGTGCGAGCCAGGGGCGCTCGGCGCTGGCCCCGTATACGACGCCCGAGTGGTATCGCGTGCTGCCGCCGCCATCTACTCCGTTCCAATGGTCGGCGCGCGACAACGTCAATTACAACGAGACGGCTGCGCTCGCCGCGCTCGATGCGGTTGCGGTGCAGAGTAAGGCACTGCTCGCGAACTTCTACCTGAAGGGCTATCACGCCTGGCGCAAAGGTGTCGAAGAGGCCCCCTACGCCATCGTGATTCCAGACGACCAGGGTGATCGGCGGCGCGTGGCACAACTGGTGAGGTTCCTCATGAACCAGCACATCGAGGTGCATCGCGCCAGCGCAGCACTGCAGCTCAAGGAGGGTGCGTACCCCGCTGGCACCTACGTCGTGCGCCTCGACCAACCCTATCGGAATTACGCGCTCGACCTGCTCACCGCCCAGAATTATCCGAAGGGCCAGGGCGATCCGTACGATGACGTGTCCTGGGAGTTGCCGGCGCATTATCACCTCTCGGTCGTGCCGATTGCCGACCCCGGGGTGCGCAAGGCGGAATTGCAACTTGAGACGGAGCCGCCGCAGCCCACCGGCACGGTGTCCGGGAGCGGCCGCGTGTACCTGCTGCGGGACACGGGACAAGAATCACTCCTTGAGGCGCGCTACCGCCTGGCGGCGTTTCGGATCTCGATCGCGGAGCGGGCGTTCACCGAGGGCGGCGTGGAATATCCGGCGGGCTCCTGGATCGTGCCGGATCAGCCCGGGCTCGATGCGGCGCTGCGGGCGACGGCGACAGCACTGGCGCTCGACTTTGGCGCCGCAAGTGCCGTGCCCGATGTGGCTAGCCATGACGCAACACCGCCGCGGCTCGGCCTCTGGGTGCCGTGGGCGGACACTGATTCCATCGGCTGGGTGCGCTATTCGCTGGACCAGCGACATATCCCCTACAGCTACGTGCGTGACGAGGACATCCGGGCCGGGCACCTGCTCGAACATTACGACGTGCTGCTCTATGGCCATGTCGATCTCGAGCTCGCCGAGCAGATCCACGGCATCCCGAAGTCCTGGGGCCCGATGGCCTTCAGGAAGACGGCGCAGACGCCGAGCTTTGGAACGCCCGCCGGGTCCGATGACATTACGGGGGGCATCGGCTGGGCCGGGCTGGATGAGATCCAGAAATTCGTCGAAGGTGGTGGTTTGATGGTAACGCTCGGCAGCGGATCGGTGCTCGCTCTCGAGGCCGGCATCGTGCGCGGCGTGCGGCGCGATGCCGGCGGTCCGCCACGGAGCGCAGCGGGCACCGGATCTGCCGCGGCTGCCGCGTCCGCGGACGCGCAGACGCGCACGCCGGGCACCCACATCCGCGTCACATTCGCGAGGCCGGACCACCCCATTGCTTATGGATACCCGCGGCGCACGGAGGTGTTCCGGCAAAACTATCCGCTGTATGCCACGCCGCGCCGCTGGCTGCAGATGGCGTACTGCACGAACTGTCTGGACGGTCCAATCGATCCGAGTGGCGTGGTGCTCGAATGGGGTGATCGTGAAGGCGCGCCGCTCCTGGTCAGCGGCCAGGTCTGGGGCGAGAGCGGGTTGGTCGGTCGCCCGGCGATATTTGACCTGCCCGAAGGTCTCGGGCACGTCGTGGCCTTCAATTTCAATCCGCTGCACCGCGACCTCAATCGTGGCGACCAGCGCATGCTGTGGAATACGCTAATTAATTGGCGGGCAATCCTGAAGGGCGCGACCCGACCTGCTCCCCGGCAGGCCGCCCCCTGAGTTGCAGCGCGACGCGGACTTGTTATGGCACTACCCGGCGCGATGATTGACGGCCTGGCCGATATCGTCGGGCGCGGGGCGCTGCGGCTCGCCGCCGACCTGCGCTCGCGTGATCCGGGCATCGATCCGGATAACTTCGGAGCGGATCTCATGGTGCGCCCGGCCGATACGGCTGAGCTGTCGCGGGTGCTGGCGCAGTGCTACGCGGCGCACATTCCCGTCGTGCCACAGGGCGGACGCACTGGCCTTGCGGGCGGCGCAGTGTCCCGTCCGGGTCAGATCATCGTCTCGCTCGATCGGATGAACCGGATCGAGGCGCTGGACCCGGTTAGCCGTACCGCGCTGGTCGGCGCAGGAGCCACACTGGCGGCACTCGCCGCGCAGGCTGCCGAACACGGGCTCTCGCCCGGGATCGACCTGGGTGCGCGGGATTCCGCCACCATCGGCGGCATGATCTCCACCAATGCGGGCGGTGCTGCGGCGTTTCGTCACGGCACGATGCGTGATCGGGTCCTCGGTCTCGAAGTGGTGCTGGCGGATGGCTCGGTGCTGTCGGAACTTGGGCTGGTGCGCAAGCGCAACGAGGGCCTGCAAGTGGAGCGGATCTTCGTTGGGTCTGAAGGGACGCTCGGCGTGATTGCCCGCGCGACACTCGCTCTTGTGCCCGCCGACGGTCCTGCGGCCACGGCCATAGTCGGGCTGCGCGACCTCGGGGCGGGCGTAGCCCTGGCCGATTCACTGCTGCGCAACGCAAGCCTGACAGTGACCGCGCTCGAACTGATGTCGGCGAATCATGCGGCGACCGTGTGTCGCTCGTGTGGTCTCAAGGGCTTTGATGGGCTGCTGGCGGCGCCGTTCCTGCTGCTGATCGCCGGGTCGGCGGCATCCGGCGCGGCGGCAGAAGCAGCGCTCGTCGCGGAGCTTGAGACGGCGGCCAGCTCGGAACGGATACTCGACGCCGTCGTGGCGCAAAATGAGGCCCAGCGCGCCGCCATGTGGCGGATGCGCGAAGATTGGGCCGTCGACCGTGAGTACCCTGGTGGCATCTGGTTCGACGTGTCGGTCCCGCTGGCGCAGTTGCCCGGTTATCTACGCAGCGCCACCGAGCGCCTGAAGCGACATCCGGCCGAACTGTCGGTCTTCGTCATCGGCCACCTGGGCGATGGCAACGTGCACCTGACGGTCAACGCGGCGCAGCCCGTCACGGAGCTCTACGAGGAAATTGCGGAACTCGTGACCGCGGATCTGGCGGCGCACGGCGGCTCGTTTTCCGCTGAACACGGCATCGGGCTCGAGAAGCGTGCCACACTGGCGCGTCTGGCGAGTCCGGTAAAACTTGCGTTGATGCGGCAACTTAAGGCCGCGCTGGACCCACTGGGCCTCATGAATCCTGGGAAAGTGCTGCCGGATTGAACCGCCGCAGCCCTCAGCGATCGCCGCGCCGGAACTCGTGCACGGCGTAGATGACACCCACGACAGTGACAAAGGCCAGCGCGGTCCACAGTTCCCGGGATGACAGTGACGAGAGCATCCACAGGATAATAAGGCAGGTGGTAAGCGGAATCACCGGACCGAACGGTATCTGGAAGTGCGCGCCGTCGATGCTCACCTTCTGGACCCGCATGCGCAACACGCCCAGACTGCAGATCATGTAGAGCATGAGCGTTCCGGCACTGGCGATGATCAACAGCTGCTTGAACGAGCCTGACAGTGCGAGCACGGCGCAAACGACCGCGTACGTACCGATTGCAGCCGCCGGTGTGCCAAAGCGCGGGTGAATGGCAGCCAACTGTCGCGGCATCTGCCCTTGTTGAGCGAAAGCGTGGAGTACGCGCGGATTGGACAGCACGTCGCCCGCCACGCAGCCGGTGGCTGAAATGATCAGGGCCAGGAGCATCATCCGGCCGCCCCAGGCACCGAACACGAAGCTTGCCGTGTCCACGAGCGGTGCCTTGGAATGAGGGAGTGCCGCCCCCAGCGTACCTTGCGCTACGAGCTGCGAACCCATGTACAGCGTCGTGATGATCAGCAGACCAAGCGCAATTCCGCGCGGCACCGTGCGCGACGGGCGAATGATTTCGCCGCTCATGCTAAGCGCCGCTTCCATGCCAACGAATGCGTAGAACAAGACGATCGAGGTCTCGCCGAGGTTCTTGAGCGGGGGCAGCGAAGTCCACGCGAGCTTCGACGGGTCGAGCACGAACAGGCCACCAACCACCAGCAGCGCGAGCGGCGCGATCTTGATGATCGTGAGCGCCATCGACAGGCGCACGCCGTAATGCACGCCGCGGATGTTGATGATCGCCACCGTCGTGAACAACGCCAGGATAATTGCGACGCGC
>JAYUZI010000152.1:0-11090 GCA_043751915.1 Gammaproteobacteria bacterium
CGGGCGCCGGGGCGCGCCGGCGCAAGCGGCAAGCAGCACTGCCAGGACAATCCCGCTCGCGGTGCGCAGCGCGCGCATCAGGGTGCGTCGGGCGCCAGCACGCGCGCGCTGATGGCCTGTGCCAGGTCGTTCACCGCCATGGCGTACAGCGGGCTGTGGTTGTAGCGCGTGATGACATAGAAGTTGCGGAACCCTACCCGGTAGCTCATGCCGTCGCTGAGCGGCGCAGCAATCGCCACGCACGGCGTGGCGTCATCGAGCAGGCTCGTCACCTGCATGCCGCGGCCGCGCAGCGCGCCGAGAGTTTCATTGAGCGTCACGCTCAGGGGCAAGGTGGGGCCGGGCGCCGAACCCAGCGTGGCCTCGGCCAATACCTGCTGGCCGTATTCCCAGCCGTGCTGCGCGAGATAGTTGGCGACGCTGGCGAAGATGTCGGCCCAGTCCGTCCACAAGTCGCGATGGCCGGTGCCGCTCTCGTCGACCGCGAAGTTTTGAAAACTTGAGGGCATGAACTGCGCCGCGCCCATGGCCCCGGCGTAGGAACCGAGCGCGGTCTGCGGGTCGAGCTCGCCGCTGCGTGTGAGCTGCAGAAACTGTTCGAGCTCGCGCTGGAAGAATTCGCCGCGCGCCGGGTAGTCGAAGGACAGGGTGGTGAGCGCATCGAGCACCCGGTAACGACCCATGATGCGGCCAAAGTAGGTTTCGACGCCGATGATGCCGAGCAGGTACTCGGGCTGCACGTGCCGTTCCATGGCGATGGCGTCGAGCAGTTCGCGGTGCTCGCGCCACAGGCGCGCACCGGCATCGATCCGCTCGTTGTTGAGGAACCGCGCGCGGTATTCCCACCAGGCGAGCGACTTCTCGGCGGGCCGGTTCATGGCCTCGATGATCTTCGGCTGCGGCTCGGCCTTGGCGAGCAGCGCAAAGACCGCCTCGCGCGTAAATCCCTTGCCCGCCATGCGATCGGCGAACGCGGCGATATCGGCGCGGTTTAGATCGAAGCGCGTATGGCCTGGGAGCACGCGCTCGGGCTCCGCAGAGCCGGCCGGGGTCTCGTCGGCTGCGAACGCTGCGGCAGGCAGCAGGAGTGGCGCGAGGGCAAGGGCCAGCGAAAGCAACAGGCCGCGCGGCATCACGAGTTGACGAGCTTCCGGTGCGAATACAGGCCCATGAGAATGCCGAACCCCGCCAGCAGCGTCACGATCGCAGTGCCGCCATAGCTGATCAGCGGCAACGGCACGCCGACCACGGGCAGGAGCCCGGTCACCATGCCGGCGTTGATGAACACATACACGAAGAAGGTCAGCGCCAGGCTCAACCCGAGGAGCCGTGCGAAGGTGCCGCTGGACTGGCTCGCGAGGAACACGGCGCGCGAGACGATGAACAGGTACAGCAGCATCAGCACAATGAGTCCCAGCAACCCGAATTCCTCGCCGATCACCGCGAAGATGAAATCGGTCGAACGCTCTGGCAGGAAGTCGAGCTGCGCCTGGCTGCCGTTCATCCAGCCCTTGCCGAACAGGCCGCCCGAGCCGATCGCGATCTGCGACTGGATGATGTGGTAGCCCGAGCCCAGCGGATCGGACTGCGGATCGAGAAAGATGCGGATGCGCTGGCGCTGGTAGTCGTGGAGGTATCGCCAGCCGACGAACGCGGCGCCGGCGCCGGCGCAAGCCAGGCCGCCGATGACCTGCCATTGCAGGCCCGCCATCAGCACCACCAGCGCGCCGGTCGCGAAGATCAGCACGGCCGTGCCGAGGTCCGGTTGCATCGCGACCAGGGCGGCGGGCAGTACGATGATGCCAGCCAGCACCAGCAGACTGCGCCAGTCGGGCGGCAGGCGGCGTTCGTGCATGAACGACGCCGCCAGCATGGGCACCGCCAGCTTCATGATCTCGGAGGGCTGGAAGCGGATCAGCCCGAGGTCGAGCCAGCGCTGCGCCCCCTTGCCGACATAGCCGATGGCATCGACGACCAGCAGCAGTACGATGCCGGCGCCATACAACCAGGGCGCCAGACTGCGCAGGAAATTCGGGCTGCTGTGCGCCAGCGCAATCATGGCGAAGGCGCCAATGCCGACGCGCACCAGCGTTCGTAAAATCGTCTCGAGGCTCTGCCCCGAGGCGCTGTACTGCACGACCAGCGCGTATACCGCCAGCAGAGACAGGCCTACGAGCAGAGGCCCATCAAGCTTCAAGGCCGAAAGTAGCCGTGCGGTGGCGGAGAAGGTCCGGCGCGCGGCCGAATCGCGGTTTTCTTCGAACATCATGGCGAGCGAGCTCCGGGAACGGCCGTGGGCGCGGTCCCGGTGACGGGGCCCTCGAGCAGATAGGCGTCCATCACGCGGCGGGCGATCGGCGCGGCGGCGCTGGCGCCGAAGCCACCGTTCTCGACCAGCACGCAAATCGCGATACGCGGCGCTTCCGCCGGTGCGAAGGCGATGAACCAGGCGTGATCACGCAGCCGCTCGGCGACCGTCTTCTCGTTGTAGCGGGCGTTCTGCGCCACGGTGTACACCTGCGCGGTGCCGGTCTTGCCGGCGATCGTGTAGCGCGCGTCCTTGCTGATCGCTGCTGCCGTGCCATAGGTGGTGGCGCCGATCATGCCGCGCAGCACCAGCGCCCAGTTCTCCGCGCTGATGCCGGCGGCGCCTCGGGTCGCGACCGGTGCGCTGCGCACGATCGCGCCGTTGGCGTTGCGCGCACCCATCACGACGCGCGGCTGATAGCTCTGGCCGCGCTCGGCGAGCAACGCGACCATGTGCGCCAGCTGCAGCGGAGTCACCAGCAGATAACCCTGGCCAACCCCGAAATTGACGGTCTCGCCCGGAAACCAGATCTGGTCCTGGGGGCGCTTGAAGGCCTGCTTTTTCCACTCGGGCGTTGGCAGGAGCCCGGGCTTTTCGCCGCTGATGTCGATGCCGGTCAGCGAGCCGATGCCGAACTGTGCGGCGAAGGCGGCAATGCGCTCGACGCCCAGTTGCGCGGCGAGGCTGTAGAAATACACGTCGCAGGAGCGTGCCACGGCGTCGACCAGGCCGACGGCGCCATGCTTGCCGCCCTTGCCTTCGCGATACAGGTGGCTGCTGCCCGGCAGGTGAAACGCGCCGTTGCAAAATTCCCGCCGCTCCGGGTCGACGATCCCGTAATTGAGGCCGGCGAGCGCCATCACCGGCTTGATCGTGGACCCGGAAGGGTAGGCGCCGCGCAGTGCCCGGTTCAGCAGCGGCTTGTCCTCGTTGCCCGTCAGGAGCGAATACTCACTGCGCGTCAGGCCGCGGCCAAACACGCTCGGATCGAATCCCGGGTGGCTGACGAGCGCAAGCACGTCGCCATTGGTCGGATCGAGCGCCACGACCGCGCCGCGCTGATCCCCCAGCGCCGCTTCGGCCGCCTGCTGCGTGGGCAGGTCGAGCGCGAGCACCAGATCCTTGCCGGCCACCGGCGCCGCGGCGCGCAGGTCGGGCTGGTAGGCGCCCTGGAATTTCACCGAGCGGCCCTGCGCGTTCACCAGGATCTGCTGGTAGCCGTTGAGGCCATGGAGCTGCGTCTCGTAGGCGCTCTCGACGCCGAGCTTGCCGATCAGCGTGGTGCCCGCGTAGCCGGGCCTGTCGATGCGCTCGAGGTCGTCCTCGCTGACCGCGGCCACGTAGCCGAGCGCATGCACGCCAAGTTCCCCGTAGGGGTAGTGGCGTGTCTGCCGCGCGCGCAGCTCCACGCCCTGGAATTCGAAGCGGTGCACCGCAAAGCGGCCGATTTCCTCGTCCGAGAGCCGCAGCCTCACGGGCACGCTGTCGAAGCCGCGGCGCGAGCGGATGATGCGCTTGAGAGGATCGATGTCTTCCCGGTCGAGGAGGCCTAGTCCGGCGAGGCGCTGCAGCGTGCCGGGAAGATCGGGCGTCTGCTCCGGAATCAGCTCGAGCTGGAAGGCAGGCTCGTTATCGACCAGCACCCGGCCGCGCCGGTCAAGGATCAGGCCGCGGCTGGCGGGGATCGGATCCTGGCGCACGCGGTTGCCCTGTGAGAGTTCCAGGTAGTAATCGTGGCGGATGATCTGCAGGTAGGCGAGCTTGCCCAGCAGTGTAAGGCTGAGCAGGCCGATGGTCAGCAGCGCCGCAAACGTGCGGCTCGAATAGATGCGCTGCTCGTTCCACTGGTCCTTGATGCGCATGCGTCAACGACTACCGGTTCGAATGGAAGCGGCCGAGCACGCCGACCACCACCGGCCAGATCAACGCGCTGGTCAGCGTGTGCACCCAGCGCAGCGGGCTCGACAGCGACCGCCCGGTCCAGCCGTCGATCACCCACAGGAGCGACTCATAGGCGATCAGTGCTAACAGCACGTACAGTGATTGCTCGAATATGGGTTTGGCCCGCATCATCAGGTTGAGGCGCAGCGCCAGGTAGGTCAGGAACGAGAGCACCAGCGCATGCTCGCCGAGGAGCGAGCCCTGGAACACGTCGAGCGCCAGGCCGCAGAAGAAACCAAGGGCCATGCCGGCAACGAACGGCGCCATGGTCGACCAGTAGAGCACGGTCAACACCAGGAACGCCGGGCGGATGACCTGCAGCCATTCCGGCAGCGGCAGGATGCACAGTACCAGTGCCACGATGGAGGTGACCAGGATGGCGGGCAGGTTCTCGCGGCGGCTCATGGCTTGGGCGGCGCCGCCGGATTCGCCTGATCGAATTCGATGAGCATGACTTCGCGCGCGCGATCGATCTTCGCCAGCGGCGCCGCGCGCACCTGCGCCAGCAGTTGCTCGGCTTCGCGGCGCACGCCGGTGATGCGGCCGACCGGGTAACCGGCGGGAAACACGCCGCCCAGACCCGAGCTGGTCAGCTCATCGCCGCTCTTGACGTCTGAGTTCGCGGCCAGGTAAGTCAGCAGCAGCTCATCCGCGTTGCCGGATCCGATCGCGATGGTGCGCAGTCCGGTGCGCGTAATCTGCACCGGCATCGCATGCTCAGGGTCCGTGATCAGGATGACTTCGGAACTCCACGGGCCGACGTGCGCCACCTGGCCCATGACACCGGAACCGTCGACCACGGGCTGATTGACGTGCACACCGTCGCGCGCACCCTTGTTGATGATCAGGCGCTGGCGCAGCGTTCCGGAGTTGACGCCGATGACCTCGGCGACCAACCACTTCCTGACCAGCGGCGGGAGCGTGTGGTGCAGTTCGCGCAGCTGGACATTTTCCTGTTCGAGCGCGCGCTGGCGCAACAGGTCGAGCTGCAAGGCCTGCAGCTGCGCGCGCAGCTGCAGGTTCTGGGTCCACAGCATATTGCGGGTTGAGAAACTGTTGGTCAGCCAGTGCCAGGTCGCCGCCGGGGAATTGACCGCCACCTGCACCGGGTAGGCCGCTGCCTGCAGGCCGTAACGCAGGCGCTCGGACCAGCGGGCGCGCTGGTCGAGGTACATCAGCGTCAGGGACAGCAGCGCGTAGACGGTGAAGCGCAGCCCTGCGGAAGGCCCGCGGCCGTAGATGGGCCGCCCGACGCTTGTGCCGAAGCCGGCCACGTCAGCTTCTTACTCCAGCCCGAAGTGACCGGGGCCCAGTTCGTCCATGAGTTCGAGGATGCGCCCGCCGCCGCGCGCCACGCAAGTCAGCGGGTCGTCGGCGATGATCACCGGCAGCCCGGTCTCTTCCATCAGCAGCTTGTCGATGTCACGCAGCAGTGCGCCGCCGCCGGTGAGCACGATGCCGCGCTCGGCGACGTCGGCGCCGAGTTCGGGCGGCGTCTGCTCGAGCGCCTGTTTCACGGCACTGACGATGCCCTGGAGCGGTTCCTGGAGCGCCTCGAGAATTTCATTGCTGTTGAGCGTGAAGCTGCGCGGCACGCCTTCGGACAGATTCCGGCCCTTGACCGACAGTTCGCGTACCTGGTGGCCGGGATAGGCCGAGCCGATCTCGATCTTGATGCGCTCGGCCGTCGCTTCGCCGATCAGGATGCCGTAGTTGCGGCGCACGTAGTTCATGATCGCATCATCGAAGCGATCGCCGCCGATGCGCGCCGAGTTGGCATAGACGATGCCGTTGAGTGACAGTACCGCGACCTCGCTGGTACCACCGCCGATGTCGAGCACCATCGAGCCGCGCGCTTCCTGCACCGGCAGGCCCGAACCCACCGCAGCCGCCATCGGCTCGCTGACGATGGCGACGTTGCGCGCGCCGGCGCCTTCGGCCGATTCGCGGATCGCGCGACGCTCGACCTGGGTGGAGCCGAACGGCACGCACACCAGCACGCGCGGCGAGGGTTTGAGGAAACGGTTGCCGTGCACCTTGTTGATGAAGTATTGCAGCATCTTCTCGGTGTAGGTGAAATCGGCAATCACGCCGTCTTTCATCGGCCGCACCGCGTTGATGTGCCCCGGCGTGCGCCCGAGCATGGCCTTGGCCTCGGTGCCGACCGCAACGATCACCTTGCCGCCGCGCGAGGGCTCGTCCTGCACGGCCACCACCGAAGGCTCGTTGAGCACGATGCCCTTGTCGCGGACGTAGATGAGGGTGTTGGCCGTGCCGAGGTCGATCGATAAATCGCTGGAGAAATAGCCGCGCAGACGTTTGAACATGGGACGGGCAGAGCCTTTTGGTGGGCTGGTGCGAAAAGCGCTCGGTAATCTAGCAACCGAGAGGACATTCCACAAGGCGAGGTGTATGATTTCGCGCCCATTTTTCCGAAATTCCAGCGCCACCACCACATGAGTTTGAGCCGCAGCGACATCGACAACATCGCCCGCCTGGCCAGGCTGGCCCTGAGCGAGGCCGAGATCCCGGTCTATATCGACAGCCTCTCGCGCATCATCGGCCTGGTAGGTGAACTCGATCACGCTGCGACCAGCGGCGTCGAGCCCATGTCGCACCCGCTGGCGGGGCAGAAGCAGCGCCAGCGCGCCGATGCCGTCACCGAAAGCGACCAGCACGAGCTCTACCAGCGCAATGCACCGCAGGTACTGGCAGGGCTGTACCTCGTTCCCAAGGTGATCGAGTAGCACTGTATGCATTCGGAGACAGTGGCAGAGCTGATCGCCGGTTTGCGGCAGCGCAAGTACTCGGCCACCGAGCTGGCGCAGGGGCTGCTCGGGCGCATCCAGGGCGCCCAGCAGCAGCTCAACGCCTTCATCAGCATCGAGAGCGAGTCGGCGCTGGCCGCCGCCGCCGCAGCCGATCGAGCGCTCGCCGCCGGCGGCGCGCCGCCCCTGACCGGCGTGCCGATCGCGCACAAGGACATCTTCTGCGCGGCCGGCTCGCGCACCACCTGCGGCTCGAAGATGCTGGCGAATTTTGTCTCGCCTTACGATGCCACGGTCGTCGCGCGGCTGCGCGCGGCCGGCGCCGTGGTGCTCGGCAAGACCAACATGGACGAGTTCGCCATGGGCTCGTCGAACGAAACCAGCCATTTCGGGCCGGTGCGCAACCCCTGGGACCCCGCCCGCGTGCCCGGTGGTTCCTCGGGCGGTTCGGCCGCGGCTGTGGCCGCGCGGCTGGTGCCGGCCGCCACCGCCACCGATACCGGCGGTTCGATCCGTCAGCCCGCGGCGCTGTGCGGTGTCACCGGCATCAAGCCGACCTACGGCCGCGTGTCGCGCTACGGCATGATCGCCTTCGCCTCCAGCCTCGACCAGGCGGGCGTCATCGCGCGCAGCGCGGAAGATGCGGCGATTCTGCTCGGCGCCATGGCCGGTTTCGATGAGCGTGATTCGACCAGCGTCGACGCGCCGGTGCCCGACTACGTCGCCGGCCTCGAGCGGCCGCTGGCCGGCTTGCGCATCGGCTTGCTTAAGGAATTCTTCGAGCAGGGGCTCGATCCGGCCGTCGAGGCCTGCCTGCGCACGGCGCTCGAAGCATTGCGCGCTCAGGGTGCCGAACTGCGCGATGTGAGCCTGCCCAATCTGCCGCTCTCGGTCCCCACCTACTACGTGGTGGCGCCCGCCGAATGCTCTTCGAATCTGGCACGGTTTGATGGCGTGCGTTTTGGCCACCGCTGCGAGCAGCCTCGCGATCTCAAGGATCTGTACGAGCGTTCGCGCGGCGAAGGCTTCGGCGCCGAGGTCAAGCGGCGCATCATGACCGGCACTTACGTGCTCTCGGCCGGCTACTACGACGCGTACTACCTCAAGGCGCAGCGCGTGCGGCAGCTCATCGCCGACGATTTCGCGCGCGCCTTCGCCGGGGTCGACGTGCTGATCGGTCCTACCACGCCGACCGTGGCATTCGCACTGGGCGCCAAGACCGCGGACCCGATCACCATGTACCTGAACGACATCTACACGATCGGCGCCAACCTCGCCGGTCTCCCGGCCGTATCGATACCGTGCGGTTTCGTACAGGGATTGCCAGTAGGCCTGCAGATCGTCGGCGCTCACTTTGCCGAGGAGCGCATCCTCAACGTGGCGCATCGCTACCAGCGCGAGACCGACTGGCACCGCCGCGCGCCAGAGGCGTATCGCTGATGGCCAAACCACCGCACGACGCGCTGCCATGGGAGACCGTGATAGGGTTGGAGATTCACGCCCAGCTCGCGACCCGTTCGAAGATTTTTTCCGGATCCGCCACCGCCTATGGCGCGCCGCCCAATGCGCAGGCCAACCTGGTCGATCTGGGCTACCCGGGTGTGCTGCCGGTGCTGAATGCCGAAGCCGTGCGCATGGCGGTGATGTTCGGGCTCGCGATCGGCGCGCGCATCGCGCCGCGCTCGGTGTTTGCGCGCAAGAATTACTTCTACCCCGACTTGCCCAAGGGCTACCAGATCAGTCAGTACGAGCTGCCGATTGTGGCCGGCGGGCACGTCGACATCGTGCTCGACGACGGCACTGCGCGCCGCATCGCCGTGACGCGTGCGCACCTCGAGGAAGACGCGGGTAAGTCGCTCCACGAGGGGCTGCCCGGACTCACCGGCATCGACCTCAATCGCGCTGGCACACCGCTGATCGAAATCGTCTCCGAGCCCGACCTGCGCTCGGCGAAGGAAGCCATTGCCTACATGAAGAAGGTGCATACGCTGGTGCGCTACCTGCGCATCTGTGACGGCAACATGCAGGAAGGCTCGTTTCGTTGCGATGCCAACGTCTCGGTGCGCCGGCGCGGCGCCGAAAAGTTCGGCACCCGCGCCGAGATCAAGAACATCAATTCCTTCCGCTTCGTCGAGAAGGCGATCAACTACGAGGTTGCGCGCCAGATCGAGCTGCTCGAGGGCGGCGGCAAGGTGGCGCAGGAGACGCGCCTCTACGATCCGGACCGGGGCGAGACCCGCTCGATGCGCTCAAAGGAAGAAGCGAACGACTATCGCTATTTCCCCGATCCCGACCTGTTGCCCGTTGAACTCGATGCAACCTACATTCACTCGGTGCGCTCGCAGCTGCCCGAGCTCCCGGACCAGAAGGCGCAACGCTTCGCCGCGCAGTACGAGCTTTCGGGTTACGACGCGCAGGTGCTTACGGCGAGCAGTGAGCTGGCTGATTACTACGAGACCGTGGTGCGCGCCGCGGGCGGCGCGCCGAAACTGGCGGCCAACTGGGTCGGTGGCGACCTCGCCGCGTTCCTCAATCGTGACGGCCTCGAGATCGCCGCCAGCCGCGTCAGCGCGACCGCGCTCGCCGGGCTCCTGCGCCGCATCGGCGACCAGACGATTTCGGGCAAGATCGCCAAGGACGTGTTCGAGGCGATGTGGGATGGGCAGCAGCAGGCCGACGCGATCATCGAGGCCAGGGGGCTGCGACAGATCACCGACGACGGGTCGATCGAGGCGGCGATCGCCGTCGTGATGGCCGCCAACCCGGGGCAACTCGCCGACTACCGCGCCGGCAAGGATAAATTGTTCGGCTTCTTCGTCGGCCAGGTCATGAAGACAACGCAGGGGAAGGCGAATCCGGCGCGGCTTAACGAGCTGCTCAAGCAGAAACTCAATGGCTGAAGGCCTGGATGCCGGCGCACTGCGCCGCTTCCTGCTTGAAGGCTACCCGCTGCGTGGCCATTGGGTGCAGCTCGGGTCGGCGTGGCAGGAACTGCGTGCCCGGCGCGCCTATCCGCCCCTGGTCGAGGCGCTCCTGGGCGAGGCTGCCACCGCGTGCGTACTGCTCGCAGCAAGCCTTAAGTTCGCCGGCACGCTGACCATGCAGTTTGCCGGCAGCGGGCGCGTCCGGCTGCTGGTCGCGCAGTGCACCGATGATTTCCGGCTGCGCGCGGTGGCGCACCACGATCTGGCCGAGGACGAGACTGTCGGTTTCCCCGAACTGGTCGGGGCCGGCAATCTGGTGGTCACGGTGCAATCAGACAGCTCGGCGGCGAACTACCAGGGCATCGTGCCACTCGCGGGCGGCACCCTGGGCGAGTGCCTGGAGCACTATTTTGAGGGCTCGGAGCAGTTGCCCACGCGGCTCAGGATGGCAGCCGACCACGCGCGGGCGGGCGGCATGCTGCTGCAGAAGCTCCCGCAGGGCGCCGACGCCGGCGAAGGCGCCGGCGCGCTGCTGCAGGGCGCGTGGGAAGACCTGCAGCTCGGCCTCGATGGGCTGGCACCCGCAGCCCTGCTGGACTTGCCGGCGGAACCGGCCGTCCGCCTGGTATGCGGTGCCCACGATTGCCGTCTGTTCGGCGCCACCCCGGTGAATTTCGGCTGCCGGTGCAGCGCCGAGCGCGTCGCCGGCCTGGTGCGCTCACTGGGGCCCGAGGAAGCTCATGCGGCGCTTGCCGAGCAGGGTGCGCTGACCGTGACCTGCGAATTCTGCGGCCGCGACTATCGTTATGACGCCGTCGATGTTGAGCAGCTGTTTGCTGCCGATGGGCGGCTGCAGCCGGATGGGGGCCGCCTCAACTAGGTGCGGCCGGCAGAGCCTCTGAACGTGGTCATCACCGGCGCGACTTCCGGCATCGGCGAGGTCGCAGCCCTCCGCCTGGCGGAGTGCGGTGCACGCATTGTCTTCGTGGCCCGCGATCCGGCGCGCGCCACCGCTACGCTGGAACGATTGCGGGCGGCGGGGCCGCGCGCCGAACACGCCGCGCACCTGGCTGATCTGTCGGTCATCGCCGAGATGAAGCGCGTCGGTGCGCAGATCGCCGCGGTGGAACCGCGCATCGATGTGCTGAT
>JAYUZI010000153.1:0-12355 GCA_043751915.1 Gammaproteobacteria bacterium
GGTCGAAGTGTTCCGCAAGGTAGCCGTGGCCGCGGAGATGACCCTGAACCGTGCGCTGCCGGCGCTGGTCGCGGGTACCGCCGTGCTGCGACCGCAAAACGCCGCCGCGGCCAGCTATTTTGGGCGTCGCACGCGCGCTGACGGCGCAATTGACTGGCGCCTGGGGGCCGTGGCCGTGCACAATCTCGTCCGCGCGGTGGCGCCACCCTATCCGGGCGCCTTCGCCACGGCGGGCGGCTTGCAGCTGCGGGTCTTGAGGTCGCTCCCGGCAAGTGGACCATGCGCCGCGCAACCCGAACTGCGCTGGATCGACGGTGTGGTGTGGGCCCGGTGCCACGATGGTGCCCTGCGCCTGCTGGAGTTCGAGCTTGACGGCGAAGTGCGCGACGCGGCGGCGTTCCACGCGCGCTTCGGCACGGCGGCGCTGACGCTCGGGAATGGCCGGCAATGAATCGACGGAATCAGGCGGAAGAAGACGTATGAGCACCAAAGTACTGATCCTCGGCGTGAACGGCTTCATCGGCCATCACCTTTCGGCACGCATCCTCAAGGATAGCGACTGGAGCGTGTTCGGCATGGACATGAGTTCCGAGCGCATCGAGCCGCTGCTGTCCAACCCGCGCATGAAATTCTTCGAGGGCGACATCACCATCAACAAGGAGTGGATCGAGTACCACATCCGCAAGTGCGACGTGGTGCTGCCGCTAGTGGCGATCGCAACGCCCGCCACTTATGTCCGCGAACCGCTGCGGGTGTTCGAGCTCGATTTCGAGGCGAATCTGCCGATCATTCGCCAGTGCGTGCGCTACGGCAAGCGCGTGCTGTTTCCCTCGACCTCGGAAGTCTACGGCATGTGCCGTGACGCTGAATTCGATCCGGCCAATTCGGAACTGGTATACGGCCCGATCGAGAAGCAGCGCTGGATCTACGCTTGCTCCAAGCAGCTCATGGACCGCGTGATCTATGCCTACGGCTCCGAGGGCAAGCTCGACTACACGTTGTTTCGCCCCTTCAACTGGATCGGTGCCGGTCTCGACAACCTGCACTCGGCAAAGGAGGGCAGCTCACGCGTCATCACGCAGTTCCTCGGCCACATCGTCCGTGGCGAGCCGATCAAGCTGGTCGACGGCGGCAGCCAGAAGCGCTGCTTCACCGGCATCAGCGACGGTATCGACGCGCTGATGAAGATCATCGAGAACAAGGGCGGCTGCGCGACCCGCAAGATTTTCAACGTCGGCAACCCGAACAACAACTATTCGGTGCGCGAACTGGCGCAGATGCTCTTGAAGATGTCGGCCGAATATCCCGAATACGCGCTCAACGCCACCAAGGTAAAGCTGCTCGATACCACGTCCGGCGAGTACTACGGCAAGGGTTACCAGGACGTGGCCAACCGGGTGCCGAAGATCGACAACACGTGCACGGAGCTGGGCTGGCAGCCGCGGGTCACCATGCGTGAGGCGTTGCAGCAGATTTTCGAAGCCTATCGCGGGCAGCTGCCAGCGGCTTCGCACCTCCTGGACTAGGCGCGGCTGCCGGGCCGTGCAGATTGCCCTCAAGATCGACGTTGACACGCTCCGCGGCACGCGCGCGGGCGTGCCGGCGCTGGTGCGCGTCCTGCAGCAGGCTGGCGCCGGCGCCACTTTCCTGTTCAGCCTCGGGCCGGACCATACCGGACGTGCCATTCGCCGGGTTTTCCGCAAAGGGTTTCTCGGCAAGGTGTCGCGCACCTCGGTGCTCGAGCATTACGGGCTGCGCACCCTCATGTACGGCACCTTGCTGCCCGGGCCGGACATCGGTCGGCGTGCCGGCGAGCAGATGCGCGCAGTGCGCGACGCGGGTTTTGAAGTCGGCGTGCATTGCTACGATCACGTTGCCTGGCAGGATTTTGTCACCCGCCGTGATGCGGCCTGGACCGAGCGGCAGATGCGCCTGGCCGTCGGGTGTTTCGAGGCGGTATTTGCGAGTGCGCCGCGGGTCCATGGCGCCGCTGGCTGGCAGATGAACGATGCCGCGCTGGCGTTCGAAGAGCAGCTTGGGCTTGCCTATGCCTCCGATACCCGCGGCAGCGGACCGTTCGTGCCGCTGATCGCCGGCCGCCGCAGCCGCGTGCCCCAGCTGCCCACCACGTTGCCGACCCTGGATGAACTGATCGGGCTCGATGGCCTGGATGCCGGCAACGTGCATAAGCGGCTCCTTGAGCGCACGCAGGCGTCGGCGCAGCCGTCGCAGGTGTTCACGTTGCACGCGGAACTCGAGGGCATGAAGCTGCTCCCGGTGCTCTCGCGGCTGATCAGTGGATGGCTTGCGCAGGGGCATGAGCTCGTGTCGATGGCGACGCTGTGCGGCACACTGGATATTGCCGCGCTGCCCGCCTGCGCGGTGGGTTCGGGCACGGTCCCTGGCCGCAGCGGCACCTTGGCCTGCCAGCAGGGCTGATGCCATAATCAGCCGATGAGTCTGCCAACCGGACCGAAAGTCTACGCCGATGCGCGCGCCGCGCTTGCGGGCGTGGTGCGCGATGGCATCACGGTGATGTCCGGGGGTTTCGGCCTGTGCGGCATTCCCGAGAAACTGCTCGACGCCTTGCGCGATTCGGGCGTAAAGGGCCTGACGGTGGTATCGAACAACGCAGGCGTGGACAACTACGGCCTGGGGTCGCTCCTCAAGACGCGCCAGATCCGCAAGATGATTTCCTCCTACGTGGGCGAGAACAAGGAATTCGAGCGCCAGTATCTCGCCGGCGAGCTCGAGCTCGAGTTCAACCCGCAGGGAACGCTGTCCGAGCGCATCCGCGCCGGCGGCGCCGGCATCTGGGGTTTTTATACGCGCACCGGCGCCGGCACGCTGGTGGCCGAAGGCAAGGAGCAACGGGTCGTCAACGGCGACACCTACGTGCTCGAGACCGGACTGGTCGCCGACCTGTCGCTGGTCAAGGCCTGGCGCGGCGATAGCGAAGGCAATCTGGTGTATCGCAAGACCGCGCGCAATTTCAACCCGATGATGGCGACTGCCGGGCGCGTGACTGTCGCGGAAGTTGAAGAGCTGGTGCCGACCGGCGAGCTTGATCCCGACAAGATTCATACGCCGGGCATTTTCGTCCAGCGCATCATTCACGGCACCGGGTATCTCAAGACCATCGAGAACCACACCGTACGCAAGCGGCCCGCCGCCGGAGCACCCTGATGGGCTGGACACGCGATGAGATCGCGGCACTCGGCGCGCAGGAACTGCGCGAGGGTTTCTACGTCAACCTGGGCATCGGCATTCCGACCCTGGTGGCCAATTGCATTCCGGCTGGAATGCGCGTCGTGCTGCAGTCGGAGAACGGCATGCTCGGCATGGGCCCGTTTCCGTATGAGGGCGAGGAAGATCCGGATCTCATCAACGCCGGCAAACAGACCATCACCGAGCTGCCGAGTTCCTCATATTTTTCCTCGGCCGACAGTTTCGGCATGATCCGTGGCGGTCACATCGACCTGTCGATACTCGGCGCCATGGAAGTTGCCGAGAACGGTGATCTCGCCAACTGGATGATCCCGGGCAAGATGGTCAAAGGCATGGGCGGCGCCATGGACCTGGTGGCCGGCGTCAAGCGCGTGGTCGTCGTCATGGAACACACCTCCAGGGACGGTGCCGCGAAATTCAAGCCGCGCTGCGAATTGCCGCTGACTGGCGCCAACGTGGTCGACGAGCTGATCACCGACCTGGCCGTGTTCAGCAGGCCCAACCGCCACTCGCCGTTCCAGCTGCGGAAGATGGCACCGGGCGTGACGCTCGAGGAAATCCGCGCCAAGACCACGGCGAATTTCCTGCCGCCGCCGTAGCAGGCAGCAGTGCGCAATAGCGCACAAGCGCGTGCGATGGCGCATTCTGTGAAACGCCGCTCGCTCCCGGCGGCCATTTGCTGTACACTTCTCCCTGAGTTTGTCGAATACGTGGGCGTCGGTCCCATGTGCTGAGGTTCTACTGCGTCCCGATCGGGACCAATCTGCCCCTCCTGCAAACCTTCTACGCCAGGCGGCCCAAACGCCGTCTGACTGGCGCAGGATCTTTCCAACATTGATTTGTTGCCTGTACCGACAGCGCCTTATTCGCGCTCCGGGCGACCCATGGAGTATTGCTTTGTCTTTTGATACGTTTAATTTGCATCCTGCCCTGCTGCGCGCCGTCGGCGAAGCCGGCTATACGGTGCCCACACCCATCCAGGCGCGCGCCATTCCCATCGTGCTGGCAGGGCACGACCTGCAGGGCGCCGCCCAGACCGGCACCGGCAAGACGGCGGCGTTCGCGCTGCCGATCCTGCATCGGCTGGACGCGGCCCAGAGCACCCCGCGCGGACCACGCGCACCGCGTGCGCTGATCCTGGTGCCCACGCGCGAGCTGGCCGCCCAGGTGGCGGAGTCGTTCAAGGATCTGGGTCGTCACCTCAACCAGCGTGGCGTGCTGATCTTCGGCGGCGTCGGGCCGAAACCGCAGGTCAAGGCGCTCGCCGAGGGTGTCGATATCATCGTCGCGACGCCCGGGCGGCTGCTCGATCACCTGCAGCTCAAACTCGTCGACCTTTCGCGCATCGAAGTGCTGGTGCTCGACGAGGCCGATCGCATGCTGGACATGGGCTTCATCCGCCCGATCCGCCGCCTGATCGCCGCGCTGCCCAAGCAGCGGCAGAACCTGCTGTTCTCGGCCACGTTTTCCAGCGAGATCCGTGAACTGGCGCGCGGGATCCTGCGCGATCCACAGAGCATCGATATCGCGCCGCGCAACACGCCCGTGGAGCTGATCGATCACCGTGTCTATCACGTCGACACCGCCAACAAGCATCCGCTGCTCTCACGTATCATCAATGACGGCGGCGGCCGCCAGAGCCTGGTGTTCACGCGCACCAAGCACGGCGCCAACCGCCTGGCCGAGCGCCTCGCGCGCGACGGCCTGAGCTGCGCGGCGATCCACGGCAACAAGTCGCAGGGCGCGCGCACGCGCGCGCTCGATGATTTCAAGCAGGGCAAGATCCAGGTGCTGGTGGCCACCGATATCGCGGCCCGCGGTCTCGACATCGAAGAGCTCCCGCACGTGGTGAATTTCGAGCTGCCGCATGTGCCCGAAGACTACGTGCATCGCATCGGCCGCACGGGCCGCGCCGGTCGCGCTGGCGAGGCCGTCTCGCTCGTCAGCCGTGACGAACGCGAACGCCTGCGTGCCATCGAAAAGATGCTCGGCCGGACGATTCCGGTCGCCGCCTAGGCGTCCGCTCAGCTTCGCAGTTCGAGTATCGCCGCGCTCAGCGCGCCAAACGGCACGCTGTCGCCGACGCCTTTGCCCATCAGGGCCTTGGCCAGCGGCGAGACGAAGCTGATGAGGCCGGCCTTGGGATCGGCTTCATCCTCGCCGACCAGTTGAAACGCGCGCTGCACGTTGCCCGGTAGCTGCAGCACGGCGCATACGCCGAACCGTACCTGTTCGGGGTGCGTGGCCGCGCTCACCGGGCGCGCGCTGTCGCGGCGGGCCTGGAAATAGCGCAGATCGCGCGCAATGCTGGCCAGCGCGACCGCATCATTGGCCGCGCGCGCGGCGCTCCGTTGCGTTTCGAGTTCCCGCACCCGTGTCTCGAGCAGTTCCATGCCGCGCGCCGTGACCAGGTTGGGGTGCGGACTGATGGCGCGCTCGGGAAGCGCCTCCATATCCTGGTCTGATTCCTTGACGAAGGCCCGGTTCATGGTGAACATCATGCGCCTGGGATTGCGCAAGCTCAATGAGGCAAATGAAGAAACTCAAGCACGAAGCCGAGCTGTTCAAGGCGGCACTCGCTGCCGGCATCACCTACGCCGAGCAGCGCGGCGCGGTGGTATTTGAGCGCACCGACTCAGCCAGCGACAAGGCTCTTTATGTCTACCGTCTGCTGGTGCACGACAAGAAGATCCAGCCCATGCCCGAAGAACAGGTGAGCGAGAAGGCGATCCGCCATCGCCTTGCTACCTGGTATGCGCACCAATTGCCGAAAGGCGATCCGTTGCTCGGTTGACGCACCACGACGCGCAACCAGGGTGGAGCTTGCTTACGAACCCAGCTGCGCCAGGTCGACATTGCCGCCGCTGACCACGACGCCGACGCGCAAGCCCCGGACATCGACCACGCGGTTCATCACCGCGGCCGCGGCCAGGCAGCCGGTGGGCTCCACCACGATTTTCATGCGCTCGGCGAAAAACCGCATCTGCGCGCGCAACTGATCGTCGCTGACGGTCACGATTTCGGTGACCAGCCGCTGCATGATGGGGAAGGTGAGTTGGCCGACTGCCGGGGTTTGGGCGCCGTCGGCAATGGTCTTCGGTACCGGTATGCGCACGATCGCGCCGCTCCGGAGTGATTGCTGGGCGTCATTGCCCGCCGCCGGTTCGACGCCGTACACCTTGCATCCTGGCGACAGCTCCGCGGCGGCGAGCGCGCAGCCGGCGAGCAGTCCGCCGCCGCCGACGCAGACGAACAGATAGTCGAGAGAGCCGACCTTCTCGAATAATTCCTTGGCGACCGTACCCTGGCCGGCGATGACATCGGCGTGGTCGAAGGGCGGCACCAACGTCGCGCCGCGCTCGGCCACCGCTCGCCGGGCGATCGCCTCGCGATCGTCGTTGAACCGGTCGTAGAGAATCACCTCGGCGCCATAACCTCGCGTCGCGGCGAGTTTGCCCGGCGCGGAGTCGCTCGGCATGACGATGACGGAGGGCATTGCGAGGAGCTGTGCTGCCAGAGCCACCGCCTGGGCGTGATTTCCGGAGGAAAAGGCCACCGCGCCCTGGTTTTTCTGCGCCGCAGAGAAGCGGCTCAAGGCGTTGTAGGCACCGCGGAACTTGAAGGCGCCCACGCGCTGGAAGTTTTCACACTTGAAATAGACCTGCGCGCCGACCTGCTCGTTGGCCTGCCTCGAGGTCAGCACGGGCGTGCGCAAGGCGACCCCGTTGAGGGTCTGGGCGGCGGCCGCCACGTTCGCGTAGTTGATCTGGGTCAAGTGTGCCCCCGAACCTGTGGTTGTTACGTATGTTACCCCTCCGGCATGGGGCTTAGCGTACACACGGGTTGCTGCCGGATCTTCTTTGGTGGGATTGGGAGAGAAGCCGAATGAATACGACACGCCGCTTGTGGGTTGGGCTGGGGCTGCTCCTGGCCGTGGCATTTGCGATTCTGCTGGCCATGGGACGCGAGCTGTACCTCAAGGCACCGCCGATGCCCGAGCGAGTTGTCAGTGCCAGCGGTCAGGTGCTGTACACACGCGGCGACATGGAATTGGGCCGGCGGGTATGGCAGAGCATTGGCGGTCAGCAGCTCGGCTCGATCTGGGGGCACGGGGCGCTGGTGGCGCCGGACTGGAGCGCCGACTGGCTGCATCGCGAGGCGTTGGCGCTGGCGGAAATCTGGGCGCAGCGCGACTACGGCACGGGCTATGCGCAGCTCACGACGACGCAGCGTGAAGTGCTGAATGTACGCCTACGCGAGGAACTGCGGCGCAACCAGTATCGCCGCGAGGACGGTACGCTGCTGGTCTCGGCCGATCGGGCGCAGGCCATCGCCACGGTGGCCGCGCACTACGAGAGCGTGTTCGGTACCGATCCCGCGACCGCCGCGCTGCGGGTTGCCTACGCCATGCGTGAAGGGACCGTCGACACGGCTGAACACCGGCAGGCGATGACCGGGTTTTTCTTCTGGACCTCCTGGGCGGCCGTCACCAACCGGCCAGGAGATACCAAGAGCTATACCAGCAACTGGCCGTATGATCCCCTGGTCGGCAACACGCCGGTCGCCAGCACTTTTCTCTGGACGGTCTTCAGCGTGCTGTTCATGATCGCCGGCATCGCTCTGCTCGCCTGGCACTACGCGGCTTATCACCGCAAGGAGTTGCCGGTGACGCCGCCCGCGTCGGATCCGCTGGCCGCGCTGGTGCTCACGCCTTCGATGCGTGCGACTGCAAAATATTTCTGGATCGTGCTCGCGTTGTTTCTCACCCAGATCCTGCTGGGGGCGATTACCGCCCACTACCAGGTGGAGCGCGATTTCTACGGGTTCTCAATCTCGCAATTTCTGCCCTACTCATTGACGCGCAGCTGGCACACCGAACTCGCGGTGCTGTGGATCGCCACCGCGTGGCTCGGCACCGGCCTGTACATCGCGCCGGCGATCTCGGGTCATGAACCCCGATTCCAGCGCTTTGGCGTCAACCTGCTATTCGTCTGTCTGCTGGTCATCGTCGTTGGCGCCTTCGCCGGACAGTGGGCGGCGGTCATGCAGAAGCTCGGTCTCAAGTACAACTTCTGGTTTGGCCACCAGGGTTGGGAATACGTCGACCTCGGCCGCTTCTGGCAGATCTTCCTGTTCGTGGGGCTCCTGATCTGGCTGACGCTCGTCGGTCGCGCGCTGTGGCCAGCTTTGCGCCGCAAGGATGACATGGCCTCCATCGTCGGCCTGATGTTCCTGTCGACAATCGCCATCGGCCTGCTCTATGGCGCTGGCCTGATGTGGGGAGAGAACAGCCATCTCTCGGTGGTGGAATACTGGCGCTGGTGGGTCGTGCATCTGTGGGTCGAAGGCTTCTTCGAAGTGTTTGCGGTCGCCGTGATCAGCTTCATCTTCGTGAAGCTGGGGCTGGTGCGCGCGGCCTCTGCTACCGCAAACGTGCTGTTCGCTACAGTGGTCTTCATGGCCGGCGGCGTGCTGGGCACATTCCATCATCTCTACTGGGCAGGCACGCCCACTTCGGTGCTCGCACTCGGCGCCTCGTTTTCGGCACTGGAAGTGGTGCCCCTGGCGCTGATCGGCATGGAAGCGCACGAAACCTGGACCCACAGCCGCGCGACGCCGTGGATGGCGCGCTACCGGTGGCCCGTGATGTTCTTCCTCGCCGTGTCGTTCTGGAACCTGGTGGGCGCCGGGCTGTTCGGCTTTCTCATCAACACGCCGATGGCGCTGTACTACATGCAGGGCCTGAACCTGACGCCGCTTCACGGCCACACCGCGCTGTTCGGCGTCTACGGCATGCTGGGCCTCGGCCTCATGCTGTTCTGCCTGCGCGGGCTTCGTCCGACTGTAGCCTGGAATCAGGACTTGCTGCGCGGTTCCTTCTGGGCTCTCAACATCGGTCTGTCGCTGATGGCGTAGCTGACGCTGCTGCCGATGGGCGTGCAACAGCTCCAGGCCGCGCTCGAGAATGGCTACTGGTATGCGCGTTCGGCGGATTTCATGGGCCGCGGCATTATTCACCTGCTGGTGTGGATGCGCATGCCCGGCGATACGATCTTCGCAATCGGGGCGCTGATCCTGTCGTGGTTCGTGCTGCGCCTGTGGCTGCGCCGCGCGGAATGACCCGGCGTTGAATGGCTGAGTTCTACCTGCAGATCCGGCTGGCTCATGTCATATTCGTGTGCTGTTCCGGAAGTCTGTTCGCCGCCCGGGGACTCATGGTGCTGGCCAGAGTCCCCGGGGCCGATCATCGCGCGTTGCGCTGGGTTTCCTACGCGATCGATACCTGCCTGCTCACGGCGGCGCTGATGCTGGTGACGATCCTGCACCAGTACCCGTTCGTGCAGGCCTGGCTGACAGTCAAGGTGTTGCTGTTGGCGGTCTACGTCGTCCTGGGCGTTTACGCGCTGCGCCGCGGACGCACGCCGGCGGCGCGGTTGGCGGCATACGTGGCCGCACTACTGGTATTCCTGTTCATCGCCAGTGTCGCGTACTGGCACGATCCACGCGGAGTTCTTGTCCATCTGGTAACTTCTGTGCCGGGCTGACGAACTAATCAGCACCGCAAATGCGGTGGTCTCAAAGGCGCAGGCGTGTGTTAATTCTTCGCTCCATGGTCAGCTGGGCCGCGATCATGACACTGGCGGGTGCCACGGCAGCGCAGGCCGGTTCACGGCCTGCGGTCGTGGAACTCTTTACCTCGCAGGGTTGCAGCTCCTGCCCGCCGGCCGACGCGCTGCTGGGCGAGCTCGCAGCGCGGAGCGACGTCCTGGCGCTGGCGTTCCACGTCGATTACTGGGATGAGCTGGGCTGGCGCGACCGCTTCGAGCTGCCGCTTTCGGCGCAGCGGCAATCACAATACGCGCGGCAGCTGGGGCTGGCTTCGGTGTACACGCCGCAGCTGCTGATCGACGGCAAGGACGACGTGCCGGGTAACGATCGGCGCCGAGTCGGGCAGTTGCTGGCAGCGCCGCGATCGGGAGTGCCGGTCAGCGCGGCCACGCAGGGCGACGATCTGATCGTGACCGTTGCAGCGATGACTGGCATGCCCGGCGCCGAGGTGACGCTGGTCAGCTATCTACCCGAGGCGGTCACGGCGATCGGGCGTGGCGAGAATTCGGGGCGCGCGCTGCGTGAATTCAATATCGTCCGTTCGTTCCGGGTGCTCGGTTCATGGCGTGGCGCTGCGGCGCAATGGCGCGTCAAGATCAGCTCGCTCCCTGCCGATTCGCGCTTCGTGGCGGTGCTGGTGCAGGAGAGCGGGCCCGGGGCGATCATCGGCGCATTGAGCCAGGCGTTGCCGCGCTAGCCCGCACGCTCCGCCATCAGTGCGCCTGGCACGCGGGCGCCTCGGCGCCGAGCGCCTGGATTTCGCGCCAGCTGTCGGCGATCTCCACCGCGAACGGCCCGCTACCGGCGGCCGCACGGGCGAGCGCCAGCACTTCGGTCGCCGCCGCGATGCAGCCGCGGTGCGCGAGCAGCAGCGCCAGGTTGTTGCGGGCTGGCAGGTGATCGGGCTGCACCCGCAGCACCTCGCGATACGCGGTCTCGGCGGCGGCATACTCACCGAGCGCCAACTGATTGTTGGCGAGCGCAAACCAGACCAGCGAATCGGATGGCCAGCGCCTGATTGCAGCCTGGTACGACGCCGCGGCCGATTCACGCTGGCCCAGTGCTTCGAGCGCCGCGACCGCATCGAGCAACGGCGCAGCGCGCATGTCGGCAGGCAGCTCGCCGGGCCGCAGCGCGATGAAGGCCCAGTTGTCCGCCCGGTCCCAGGTGCCCAGGAACCGCCTGGCGGCGAGCCGCTGTTGCCGTCCGCGACCGCTGCTCAGCAGCATCGTGTCATGCTCGCGCTCGTAGCCGACGACCACCGCGTAGTGCCACAGCGGCAGGGCGGGCAGACCGAAATTCTGCAGCACCAGGACGGGCCGCCCCTGTTCGAGTTCCTTCAGCAACCCCGGGAGCGTGGGTTCCAGCACGAGCGCGACGCGCCCATGCCGGCGCACCGCGGCCAGCATCTCGGCCTGCACGGAACCCTTGCGTCCCGGGAGAAAGACTTCGTGCGCGAGGGTCTCGGGCGTGACCGGCTCACCCGCGGCGCCGAGCAGCGTCGCCAGCGCCGCCGGTCCGCATTGGTGATCGCGCTGCGAAAAATAGGGCGCGCCGGCGATTTCAACGCGCGGCTGCGCGGCGGCGGCCTCGAGCAGTCGATCCGTGCTGCAACCGCCCAGGGCCAGCAACAGCAGGCCCGGGGCGAAGTACCGCGCCGCGGCGCCGATCAACGCTTGTGGTGCGTGAAGACGTGGACGACGTCGAGATAGTCGAGCAGCAGCAGCACCAGGAACACGAAGCCCACCAGTTCGAGCAGACCCCCGTCACCGCCGGCCGGGAGCTTGTCCAGGCCCTTGGCGAGCCGCGCAAGGTCGGTGTCGGGGAGCGTGGCGGCGCGGGCCGCGGCATCCGCGGGGTTCACACCCAGGGACTGCAGCCGCGCGCGCACATCGGCGCGGGCGAGCGTCGTTTCGACGCGGCTGAGATCGGCGAGGCGCTGGAGTGAGCCCTGCGCATCGATCGCGGCCTGAGTGGTGATCATGCCGGCGCGCGCGCTGAGGGGGAAACCAGCCGCGACCAGCGCCGTCAGCGAGACTCCGACGATGCCGCGAACCATTGCCAGACGCATACCCATGATGACTCACTCCTCGGGGAAAACGCGGGGGGATTGTGGGCGATCAGGCACTGTGCCGCAAGGGGTCGGGATCGGGCGGTTTGCAGGCACCGACCCGGGCCAGTCGCGTCGCCAACGGGCGACATGATGTAATGCCTGCGACAGGCAAGCAGGAGGCGACCGTGAGCGTTTCAAACGAAAGCAATAGTGCCCTGGCGATCCTGATAGACGCCGACAATGCGAATTCCGCCGTGGTCGAAGGATTGATCGCGGAAGTGGCGAAATTTGGCATTGCCACAGTCAAGCGCATTTACGGCGACTGGACCACTCCCAACCTCGGAGGATGGAAGAGTGTACTGCTCGAACATTCCATCCAGCCCATTCAACAGTTTCGTTACACCACAGGCAAGAACGCCACCGACAGCGCGATGATCATCGATGCCATGGACTTGCTGTTTTCCG
>JAYUZI010000154.1:0-9110 GCA_043751915.1 Gammaproteobacteria bacterium
CTCCTGCAGGTAGAGCATCTGGTTGAAGGTCTCGACGCCTTCGGCGACCACACCGATGCCGAGCGTGCGCGACATCTTGATGATCGCACTGGCGATGGAGCGGTCGCGCACTTCGGATTCCAGGTTGCTCACGAACGAGCGGTCAACCTTGAGCCGGTCGACGGCCAGATGACGGAGCCGCCCGAGGCTCGAATAACCAATGCCAAAGTCGTCGATCGCCAGCGTCACGCCGACCGCGCGCAGGCTTGCCAGCGCCTTCTCGGCCCAGGCCTCATCGCGCATCACGACCGTCTCGGTGATCTCCAGTTCGATCCACCTGGGCTCGAGGCCCGTTTCCTGGAGGACGCGCGCCACCAGTTCCGGGAAGTCGCGCTGCAGGAACTGCGTGCCCGAGACATTGACGGAAATGTGTCCGAACGGCAGGTTCTGGTCGCGCCACTGCCGCGCCTGCGCGCACGCGCTCCGCAGCACCCACTCGCCGATTGGAATGATCAACCCCGTGTCCTCGGCGATTTCGATGAATTCCAGCACGGGCACTGAGCCCAGTTCCGGGTGTGTCCAGCGCAGCAGGGCCTCGAGCCCCGACAGCGCTCCGGAGGCGAGTTCGAACTGCGGCTGGTAATGCAGGCTGAACTCCTGCCGTTCCAGCGCGCCGCGCAGCTTTCCTTCGAGTGTCAGGCGGCGCAGGGCGCCGTCGCTCATGGTCGCGTCGTAGAATGCCCAGGCGCCGTGGCCGCGGCGCTTCGAGAAATACATCGCCAGGTCTGAGTTGTGCAGCAGCGTCGCGGCATCGATGCCGTCATCCGGGCTGATCGCGATGCCGACGCTGGGTGTCACGACGATTTCATGATGACCGAGGCGCACGGGGCGCTGCAAGGCGACTATGACCTTGTCCGCCGCAGCTTCCGCCAACTCGCGCGAGACAATTCCGGGCAGGATGGCCACGAATTCATCGCCCCCCAGGCGCCCCATATCGCCGGCGCCGACGCCCTCCAGTGCTTCCCGCAACCGGGCAGCGCACTGCTTCAGCAACTCGTCGCCGGCGCTGTGGCCGAGCGTATCGTTGATGCGCTTGAAATTGTCGAGGTCGATGTACAGGAGTGCGGTGCGGTGGGCGTTGGCGGCGGCGCGTTCCAGCACGCCCTCAAGGCGCGTCATCGTGTGATCACGGTTCGGCAATCCGGTGAGAGAATCGAAATAGGCAAGGCGGGCGATGTGCCGCTCGGCGCGCCACTTGCTGTGCAATGAGACCGCCATCTGCCGCACTTCATGGGGATGGAAAGGCTTCTGCAGGAAGGAGATTTTTTCCTGCGGCGGCACCTGGCCGCCGATGTTGGCGGGGTCAACGTCCGAATAGGCGGTGCAGATGACTATCTCGGCGTCCGGGTCGATCTCGCGGATGCGCAACGCCGCCCAGGCGCCATCCTCCCCGGGTGGCATGCGCATGTCGAGGAACACCACGGGATAGGGATTGCCGGCGCTGACGGCGGCCTCGACGGCGGCCACGACCTCGGCCGCGCTGCTGCAAATTGTGGCGTCGAACGTCGGCCGTCGGGAAGTGGAACTACCGGCCGTCGCCGCCTTGTTGAACAGGCGCGCACGCAGGTCCTGGATGGCGTCGAGATCGGCGCGCAGGTCGGTCTCGCCGAATACCTGCCGGTAGGCTTCGCGAATCGCGTGTTCGTCGTCGGCGACCAGCACCCGCAGTGAGTTCTCCGGCTTTTGTTGCGCACTCATGCCGCTTGCTCCTCGATCTGCGGCTGGGCCGCGTGCAGGGGTAGGGGTATCAGGATTTCGAACCGTGCGCCGCGCCCGGCGCCGTTGCTGTGCGCGGTGATCGTGCCGCCCAGCGCGTGCAGGGTATTGGCGCACCAGTGGAGGCCGAGGCCCGAATTGGTGGCCTGGGATTTGGTCGAGTAGCCTTTGTGGAACAGCCGTGGGAGCTGCTCCGCGGCGATGCCGCCGGCATCGTCGCTGACCGCGATGCGCAGCGCCGGCGCGCCACCGATATCGGCAAGCCCGGCTTCGAAATGCAGCCGGGTGCGTGCGAGTCCGGCCTGGGCCGCGGACTCGGCGGCATTCTGCGCCAGATTCTGCAGCACCATGCCGAGTGTCGTGCAGGGCAGCGACAAGGGGCCCAGGGACGCGAGCGCAGGCGACAGTTCCACATCGAGCCGCTCGCGGTGTGCCACGGCGATCTGCTGCAGACCGCGCGCAATCAGTTCCGCCGGCGTCACCGACTGGCGCACCGGTTCGTTCCGCGGGCGCCGGCGTTGTTCCGCCAGCACCGCCTGCATGACATGGGCCTGTTCGACGATGCTGTGCAGTTTCGCGCTTCCCTGTCGCAGGGCGTGCGCGAGCTCGGTCGCCGCCAGTTGCACGAACTGCTGCAGATCGCGCCGCCGGCCTTCATCAGGCGCGCCGCTGCGCAGTTCGTCAAGCGCCTGCTGGAGTTCATCCACGGACACGGCGCCCAGTTGTTGCTGGAGCCCGGCGATGTTGACGGACATCGGCGTCATGGCATTGCCGAGGTTGTGCAATATGCCGGCGGCGTTGTCCGCAGCGCCCGATTCGAAGGAGCGATCGATGAGTTCGCGGCGCGTGCGGGCGAGCCGTTCGACCATGTTGTCAAAGGCCCTGGCCAGCGTGCCGAGCTCGTCGCGCCGGTCGTAGCCAAGGCGCGCCGAGAGATCGTCGGCCGTGGCGATGCGCTGTGCGTGGTCGGTTACCCTGGCGAGCGGGCCGAGCACGATGCGGCCCAGCAGGACCAGGAGCGCGGCGAGCGCTATGCAGGCGGCCACGCCCAGGAGGCGCGTCGAATACTGGACGGCTTCCGCGCCGCGGTGCGATATGGTGCGCGGCACGCTGATGCCCAGGGTCAGCAGCGGCGTGCCGGAGAGATTTCCGAACGGTCGCTCGATACGTGTTGCGGTTGTCGATTCGGTAAGCCGCCCACCGGCCAATGCGCTCACATTCTGCAGTTGCGCGTCCGCGGCGCGGTCCTCGCCCCACGGTCGCATGTCCAGTGCTACCTGCGCCTGGTTGCCGAGCCGCAGCAGTTCGACCTGGTTGAGGAGGCGGCCCATGATCACGAGGCCGCGCGCCGGGCCGTGGCCGAAGCCATCGAGGATCGGCGCGCCCGCGGCGACCAGCACGCCGCGGTCCGTGGCGATCAGTCCGCTCACCGGCTCACCCTTGGCCAGTGCCTGCGACCACGCCGGTTCCAGCTGATCAGTGGCGTTCAGACGCAGCTTCAATGAGCGGCCTGATTCCGAGTAGGGACCGTGGTTCCACTTGAAGCGGCCATCGGTCGCGATCACGGCCATGTAGTCGATCTTGGCGATGCTGAAGGAGACGTCGGTCAGACTGGCCTGCACAAAACCGGGGTTGCCACCCTGCATGTACTTCCAGAGTTCCTGCCAGTTTCCCCAGTCGGCCGCCTGCGCGCTCAACGCCTGCTGTTCGCGGCCAACGGCGAGCGCCACTCGCTGCATGTCCGTGCGGGCGCTATCGCGTTCCAGATCCACGAACCGCGGCAACACCAGACGCTGCTGGATGACCCACTGCGCGGCGATCAGCGCCGCGAACAGCAGTGCCAGCAGGATCGTCACTTTGGCGCGCACGCGCATCGTCGTTCGGTACACCGATTAGCAGATAGGCGACCGGAGGAGACTAGCGATGGCGCTGCGCCGCGGATCGAGGCGGCGTCACATTATCAAGCGGCTGCCGCGGCGAGACACGCCTCACACTGCTCGCAGCGCGAAGCGGGTCACACTTTCGGTGCGCCGCAGTACCGCAGCTAGGGCAGGTTGGTCGGGGCCGCGAACGATCCTGGCGTCGTCGCGCTCTGCAGCAGCACGCCCGGATGCGCCGTGGTCACGCCATTGACTACCGGCATCGTCGGGCCGGTAGCGATGACGATATCGAGGTGCCCGTCGCCATTGACGTCGGCGACCGCGACTTGATTGGCGTCTTCCGCCGTGAAGTTGCTGGCTGGGAGGAAGGCCCCGGCAGTGGCCGGATCCTGCAGCAACACGCTCACCGCGTCCGTGCCGCCGATGACGATATCGGGGTGCGTGTCGCCGTTGAGATCGCGGACCACGATCGACTGCGCGAGGCTCGCGGGCGCGACCGGGTAACTGACCGCGGCGAGGAACTGGCCGTGATTAGCCGGATCCTGGCGCAATACGTTGACGGTCGGCATGGCGCCGCCGGTCGGGCCCGGATCGGTGATCACCAGGTCATTGAGGCCGTCGCCATCGACGTCCGCGACAGCGACCAGGTTCCAGCCCGAGACGTTCATGTTCGCGGTCTGAGTGAACACGGTCACCGGTGCGGCAAAAGTGGTCGCGCTCGCGGCGCCGGTATGCATCAGCACCTTGACGCCCGTTCCGTCCGTCACCACGACGTCGGGAGCGTCGTCGCCATTGAGATCGCCCACGGCCACCCAGTTGGCGCCGCCCGGATAGAGGCTGATCGGGTTGGCAAACGTGCCCGGCGAGGACTGCAGGAACAGTGACACGTTGTAGTCCGCGGCGATCAGATCGGGCGAGCCGTCGCCGTTCATGTCACCGATCGCGAGCTGCGAAGCGCCGGGGGCTGGCAGCACCAGCGGCGTATTAAGCACGCCGGGGGTCAAACTGTTGTTGAAGAACACGGCCAGCGCGCCATCTTCGACGCTGGCGGAGACCACGTCGGCCAGGCCGTCGCCGTTGAGGTCGGCGCTGGCAAGGTAAAGCGGATCGTCACCATCGAAGGTGAGTACCGGTGCCGCAAACATTCCCGCTGCCGTGGACAGGTAGGACTTCAGGTACGCCGGGTCCGGCTCGAGGCCGTTCTGGACACTGCTCAGCTGCACGATGTCGGTGAAGCCGTCACCGTTGAAATCGCCCGCCACGACGCCCGCGGACACCTCGACCGGCGGGTAGCCATTGCAGTTCAAACAATCGTAGCCACCGCCGCAGCTGCTGAGCAACGAGAGTAGTGCGAGCGCGGCGCCGGAGCGCCCGAGAGAAAGAATACTGGATTTAGGTGACATGAATCCTCCACGGGCTCAGGGCTGCAGGACATCAAGGACGCCAAAATAGGTCACAGTCGTGTCGCATACAATCGAATAGTCCACAAAATGTAGTTCCGGGCGCGTCTCATTAAACCGACAGCGTGGCGCTCTGAGCTCCTGACGGCCGCTGGCGCCTGGCGCCTTGCCGCGCAATCGGCCAGGACGCGTGCTACAGTTCGCCGCGCCAGGTGAATACCAAGCCAAAAACGTCCGCCCGCAGCACGCGCGCCATATCCGCGGAACTCAAGTCCGTGATCGAGCGCTTCCGGCAGCCCTCGCACCGCCGTGCGATCTGGCAGCTGGTCAACACTTTGGTCCCCTATCTGGTGCTTTGGTTCCTTATGGCGCGGGTCATCACCGTTTCCTACTGGCTAATTCTGCCGCTGGCGGTGGTCGCGGCGGGCCTGCGGGTGCGCCTGTTCATCTTCATGCACGATTGCGGGCACGGGTCTTTCATGCGCTCCAAGAGCGCCAATACCGTGGTGGGATGGGTAACGGGTCTGCTGACTTTCACGCCCTACCATCACTGGACCTGGGAGCATGCGATCCACCACCGCACTTCCGGCGATCTCGAGCGCCGCGGCAAGGGCGACATCTGGACCATGACGGTTGATGAATACCTGGCCGCTTCGCGCTGGCGCCGCTTCGCCTATCGCCTGCTGCGCAATCCGGCGGTGCTGTTCGCCATTGCGCCGACCATCCTGTTCGTGGTGCTGGAGCGCTTCCCGTCCGCCGACGCCGGGCGGCGCGAGCGCCTGTCGGTGTGGCTGACCGACCTCGCGCTGCTGCTGATCGCCGTGGGCTTGAGTGCGCTCATCGGCTTCAAGGCGTGGTTCCTGATCGAGCTGACGCTGATGCTGATTGCCGGCGGCGCCGGCGTCTGGCTGTTCTACGTGCAGCATCAGTTTCCGGACGCCTACTGGAGCCGGCACGAGGATTGGGATTACACGGCCGCGGCGCTGCGGGGCAGTTCGTTCTACAAGCTACCCGCCGTGCTGCGCTGGTTTTCGGGCAACATTGGCTTCCACCACATCCATCACCTCAGCCCGCAGATTCCCAATTACCACCTGCAGCGCTGCCACAATGCCGAGCCCCTGTTCGGCGAGGTGCCGACGCTGACGCTCGGCGCGAGTTTCCGTTCCGCAACCTTGCGGTTGTGGGACGAGCAGCGGCAACGCCTGATCGGCTTTCGCCGGCTAAAGTCGCTCCGTTCAGGCTAGAGCAGCGGCGGCGGATGCGCGCAACACAACTGACTGTCTGAAGCGGACATGGGCGTGGCACTCACCGTTGGCGGACTGCTGGCCCTCCTGATCAGCGTCGTGACCGTGATTACGTGGCGTCGACGCCGCCGCAGCGCGGCTGCAGGCCACCGCGAGGACGTCACCGCGCATTCGCTCGCAGCCACCACAGCCACGGCGCCGGAGCCGGTTGCGGCCTCTGCCGACGCGCCGGACGCCCTTGCCGCGGAACTCAAATCCCTGTCGACCACACTTTGGGCAAGTGCCCTGAATGCGGTCCGATTCGAATTTGACGTACCGCCGGGCCATGAGCCGGTCATGCTTGCCGCCCGCAAGGCGCTCGCCGCTGATCCGCTCGCCGATCGCTATTTCCCGCGGCGCCCGCTGCTCATGCCCCAGCTCCTGGCGGCAGTCAACGATCCGGATGCGCCGCCGCTGAAACTGGCCGAGATCATCGCCCAGGACCCGGTGCTGACCGGCAACATCCTGCGACTGGCCAACAGCGTGTACTTCCGGCTCAGTTCCGTGCCGGTCGAGAGCATCCAGCGCGCCGTGGTGGTCTGCGGCACGGACGGCCTGCAATCGCTCGCGGCGACGGCACTGGTGCAGCCGGTGTTCCGCGCCAGCTCCGAGCAGCACAGCCGTTTTCCCGCGGTGCTGTGGGAGCGTTGTACGCAGGCGTCGATCGCCGCGGAAATGTGCGCCCGTAAATGGTGTCCTGCTGACCGCCAGGCCGCACAGCTGCTGGCGCTGCTGTCGGCGCTGGGGCCGCTGGTCGCCTACCGCGTGGTGCAGGATCAGTATCGCGCGCAGCCCAAGCTCCCGCCCGCGCCGGCGGTCTTCCTGCAGGTGATCGACCGGTTTTCGCAGGTGATGGCGGTGCGCATCGCCACGCTGTGGCAGAGCCCGCCGCGTATCGTCGCCGTGCTGCAGGGAGCGGAGCCGCACGAGCCGCTGGTGCGCGCGCTTTGCGCGGGCGAACTGCTGGCGACCTTGGCGTTGCTTGCGGCAGAAGGCCGCCTGTCGGCGGAGGAGTGCGGCACGCGCGCCGCGGCAGCGGGTATCGCCCCGCCGCTATTTGCCGCCGTGTGGACGCGGCTTCATCCGCCGGACAGGTCTTCCACGTGACGCCGCGCACGGTATACAGTAAATCCCGTTTTCTTCAGGCCCGACAGCGCAGCAATATGGGCCGTTTGCAAGCCGGAGGTAAGATCGCATGATCACATTGATAGTCCTGCTCGCTATCGGCGCGGTACTGGTAGTCTATTTCGTCGGCATCTACAACAGCCTCGTGGCGGTGCGCGAGCGCGTCAAGCAGTCCTGGGCCAACATTGACGTACTGCTCAAGCAGCGGCACGACGAGTTGCCCAAGCTCATCGAGACCTGCAGGCAGTACATGCAGTACGAGCAGGAGACGCTGGAGAAGGTCATGCACGCCCGTGCGGCGGTCTTTGCTGCCAGCGCGGGCGGCAATGTGGCTGCGCTTGGCACCGCGGAGCAGCAGCTGCGCGGCGACATCGGTCGCTTGTTCGCGGTTGCGGAGAACTATCCACAGCTCAAGACCGACGAATCCTTCAAGCAGCTGCAGACGCGCATCACCGGCCTCGAGGATGCGATCGCCGACCGGCGCGAGCTCTACAATGACCAGGCGAACATCAACAACACGCGCATCGACCAGTTTCCGGACGTGCTGATCGCGCGCCGCTACGGCTTTACCGCCAAACCGCTGCTGGAATTCGCAGCGGCTGAGAAGAGCGACGTCGATGTGGGCGCGCTGTTCAAGCGCTAGGGCCGCGCGAATCGCAGCACGATGGACGATCCTGAGTTCTGGAAAGTGGCGCTCGCGGTCGCGGCGCCGCTGTGTTTCATCTTCGGGTTTCGCAACTGGCGCCTGGCGCGACTGATTGACGACACGCCGTTATCGCGCATCCGCTCAGCCGCACAGGGCTACGTGGAACTCAGTGGCATCGCGCGCATGGCCGAGGGCCCGGCCAGCCTCGCACCGCTCACCCAGCTGCCGTGTGCCTGGTGGCTGTATCGCGTCGAGCACCGCACCGGCAGCGGCAAGAATGAGCATTGGGAAACCATCAATCGCGGCGTCAGCGTCGCGCCATTCCGCCTGGAGGATGATACCGGCGCCTGCCTGGTGGGCCCGACCGGGGCCGACGTGCGCCCCGGCAACAAGAGCAGCTGGCGCGGCTCGCTCCCCTGGCCCACCGCGCCGGGCGAAGGCAGACGGTTTTTCGGTATCGACAGTGGCGATTACCGCTACACGGAACATCGCATCAACGAGCGCGAGCAGGTGAGTGTCATCGGCGAATTCCGTACCATGGGCGGCGTCAGCGCAGCGGACACGACCGGCAAAGTGATGCGGCTCCTGGCGGACTGGAAACGCGACCAACCCGCGCTCATGGAGCGGTTCGACTCGAACCACGATGGCGTGCTGAGCCAGGACGAGTGGGAGCGGGCGCGCGACGTCGCGAGAGCGCAGATCGAACAGCAGGCACCGCGCGCGGCCGCGCCGACCGACAGCATCGTGGTCAAGCCGGTCGACGGGCGCCCCTACCTGATCGCGGCCAGCGACCTCAAGGCCCTGGCCCGCCGCAGCCGGCTGGCCGCCGCGGCCCTGCTGCTGGCATTCCTGAGTGCGGTGACCGTCCTGGCGGTCGTGTCTTTCGGGTAACCCTGAGGCTTATTTGCTGCCCGGGGGCCACTACTCTAGAATCGCGCGCCTTGTGTGGGGCGGTAGCTCAGTTGGGAGAGCGCTGCGTTCGCAATGCAGAGGTCGAGGGTTCGATTCCCTTCCGCTCCAC
>JAYUZI010000155.1:0-27559 GCA_043751915.1 Gammaproteobacteria bacterium
GAAATCCGCCGGCGCGATCGCCAGCATCAAACCCGAAAAGCCGCCGATCGTGAACAGGAACAGGAATGCGAGCGCGAACAGCATCGGCGGTTCGAAGGAGAGTGACCCACGCCACATGGTCGCGCTCCAGTTGAAGACCTTCACGCCGGTCGGGATCGCGATCAGCATGGTCGAGAGCATGAAGAACAGTTCGCCCGCCAGCGGCATGCCCACCGTGAACATGTGGTGCGCCCAGACGATGAACGACAGGAAGGCGATCGAGGCGGTCGCGTACACCATCGCTTCATAGCCGAACAGGGGCTTGCGCGAGAAGGTTGGGATCACTTCCGAAACGATGCCGAAGGCCGGCAGGATCAGGATGTAGACCTCGGGATGACCGAAGAACCAGAACACGTGCTGGAACATCACCGGATCGCCGCCACCCGAGGCGCTGAAGAAGCTGGTGCCGAAGAAATGGTCGGTCAGCAGCATGGTGACGGCGCCGGCGAGCACCGGCATCACCGCGATCAACAGGTAGGCGGTGATCAGCCAGGTCCACACGAACAGCGGCATGCGCAGCAGTGTCATGCCCGGAGCGCGCATGTTCATGATGGTGACGATGACGTTGATCGCGCCCATGATCGAGGAGGCGCCCATCAGGTGGATCGCGAAGATCGCCAGCGGGAAGGAATCGCCGCCCTGCAGCACCAGTGGCGGGTACAGCGTCCAGCCGCCGGCCGGCGCGCCGCCGGGCACGAAGAAACCCAGCAGCAACAGCGTGAAGGCGAAGGGCAGCAGCCAGAAACTGAAGTTGTTCATGCGCGGCAGCGCCATGTCGGGCGCGCCGACCTGCATCGGGATCATCCAGTTGGCCAGACCCACCCAGGCCGGCATGACGGCGCCGAAGATCATCGCCAGCGCGTGCACGGTGGTCATCGAATTGTAGAAGGCCGGGTCGAGAAACTGCATGCCGGGCTTGAACAGCTCCAGCCGGATCACCATCGCCATGGCGCCGCCGACAAAGAACATCACGCAGGAGAAAATCAGGTACAGCGTACCGATGTCCTTGTGATTCGTGGTCGACAGCCACCGCCACATCCCCGAGGGCTTGTGGTCGTGGTGATCGTGGGCGGCGTGTTCGGTGTAGGCCATGTTGATGATCTCGCGACTTGAGCTCTGGGAAATTCGGAACGGATCGTAGCGCCAGGCGCCGCTAGCCGGTCTTGGCGGCAGCGGCATCCGCGGCGGCTACCGCCGGGCTCGCCGGCTCCGCCGGCCGTTGCATCGCCTGCTGCGTCTTCAGCCAGGCCTCGAAATCGGCTTTGCTGCGCACATCGACGACGATCGGCATGAAGCCGTGATCGCGACCGCACAGTTCCGCACACTGGCCGCGGTACAGGCCGGTCTTGTCGGTGTCGATCTTGAACCAGGCAGTATTGACGAAACCAGGGATCGCGTCTTTCTTGATCGCCAGCGCCGGCACCCACCAGGCATGAATGACATCCTGCGCCGAGATCAGCAGCCGCACTTTGACGCCAGCCGGGACCACCAGCGGGTGATCGACACTGAGCAGGTAATTCGGCACGGTGGCCGGATCGATGCCTGATCCGAGCTGGCGCGCCGCGTTGCTGTCGCGATCGAGCGTCGAGAGTACCTCGACGCCGGAATCGACGTATTGATAGCCCCATTTCCACTGGTACCCGGTGACGCGGATCGTCAGCTCGGTCTTGGTAGCATCGTCGGTCTCGATCAGCGTGCGCGTCGCCGGCACCGCCATGCCGATCAGGATCAGCACGGGCAGCACCGTCCAGATGATCTCGGCACGGGTGTTGTGCACCAGTTTGGTGTCGGGCACCGCGCCCTGCGATTTGCGGAAGGCCACCAGCGAATAAATCATCCAGCCGAACACGAACACGGCGATCGCGACGCACCACCAGTACATCAGCATGTGCAGGCCATAGATGCGCTGCGAAATGGCCGTGATGCCTGGCGTCATGTTGAGCGTCCAGGCCGCGAACGCAGCGGGCGAAGCCAGCGCGAGCGAGGTGGCGGCAGCGATGGCGGGTGCGAGTTTCTTCATATTCATTAACTGGCCCTAAATAGTTCGCGGCTGGCCCCGCCAGCGGTGGCGATTCGTTTGCGGCGCGGCATCTTAGCGGATGCGCCTTTTCTATCGCAACTCAACGACTTAAGTGATTTCACGGTTGCGCGAAGTGCGCAAGTGCGGCAAGGCGCCGCGCAACTGGCGTGCGTCGCCCTCACTGTCGATAGCGTAAGGCAGTACGCCAAGCGGCGCCGCGCCGAGCAAGTGTTTGAGTGTCGCCAGATTCTCGCCGCCGGCCTCGAAATCCGGATCGACGCGGTTGGCGATCCAGCCTGCAAAGCGGCAGCCGCTGCGGCCGATGGCTTCAACTGTCAGACGGGCGTGATTGAGGCAGCCCACCTTGAGCGCGACGACCAGCACTACCGGGGCTTCCAGAGCCCGGGCCAGGTCGGCAAGCGACAGGTTTTCGCTGATCGGGGTGTACCAGCCTCCGGCGCCCTCTATAAGGAGTAAATCCCGGCTATTCCGGAGTCGATGGGAAATTTCCACGATCTTGCCGATATCAATCTCGATATCTGCCCTATTTGCGGCGATATGTGGCGAAATTGGCTCTAACAGGCAATAAGGGTTCAGGTCTTCGTAGGAGATCGGTGCGCTTGAGGCTGCGGCAATCCTCAGCGCATCATCGCTGACCAGACGCCCGTCCTGGCGCTCGGCCCCCGTTGCGACCGGCTTCATGCCCGCGACCGTCAGGCCCTCGGCGCGCGCGGCCACAAGCAGACCCGCGGTCACCCGGGTCTTGCCGACACCGGTGTCGGTGCCGGCAATGAAGAACGTGGAGCAGCTCACGGCGAGGTACTCCTGCGCGAGCGGACGGCGCTCACTGGCACGGCTGTTTCACCGGCGCTGCGATCGCTCCCAGGCCCCGGCCTTCCCGTATGCCCAGTACCGGCGAAGGCCGCGCCGTAAATAACCTCCCAGCTCGCCGGGAGTCCCGCCGGTGTGCGGTGCAATTCATAGGCATCGACCATCAAGCGCATGCGACCGGGCCCGGTGAGGCCGCGCCGCCGGTCCGCAGCCGCGTGGCTGGCGCCGCTGGCGCGCAATTCGTCCATCAGTGCGCGCACCTTTGGATGGTGGCGCAGCTGTATCTCGCGATCGATGACCGGCTCGGCAAGACCCGCGTGCGAGATCGCAGCGCCAAGCTGCGACATGTCGGCGAAGGCGCTGACATGCGATTGTGTGTCAGCCGCGGCCCATGCACTGCGCAGTTCGTGGAGGGTATCCGGGCCGAGGCTGCTGAACAGCAACAGGCCGCCCGGCCGCAGCACGCGCTGCACCTGCGTGAACAGCGCTGCCGGGTCGTCGCAGCTGTGCACCATCAGGTTGCTGAACACCAGGTCGACCGACTGCGCCTTCAGCGGCAGGGCGCAGGCATCGGCGCACAGGCAGTCGAAACGCCGCCAAAAGCGCTGACCGCGCCGCGCCTGCCGCGTCATCCCTAATGCCAGGTCGACTGCGACCACCCTGGCCCGTGGAAAGCGCCGGCGCAGCGCTGCAGCGCCCACGCCAGTGCCGCACCCCAGGTCGATGATCACGCGCGGTTTGAGGCGAAAGAACTGGAGCCGTTCCAGCAGTTCGGCGGCGACACGCGCCGGCAACTGCGCCGCGGCGGTATAACCGGTGCTGGCGCGGTCGGCAGCGCGCGCCACCGCGCGACGGTCGATGCGGAATCGCGCACTGTCGTTCATGGCGCGTTTCCCGCTGGCACCACTCAGGCCGTGGCCGCGTGCGGCTCCACGGGCGCGTGCCGCTGCGCGCCCTGCTGCTGCTCGGGCCGCATGCCAAGGCGCGCCAGGAGCGAGCGATCGCGCTCGACGTCGGGGTTCCCCGTGGTCAGCAGTTTCTCGCCGTAGAAGATTGAGTTGGCGCCCGCGAGCAGCGCCAGTGCCTGCAGTTCATCGCTCATGGTCTCGCGCCCGGCCGACAAGCGCACCTGCGCGCGCGGCATCATGATGCGCGCCACGGCGATAGTGCGGACGAAATCGAAAGGATCGACCGGCGTCGCATCGGCCAGCGGCGTGCCCGGCACGCGCACCAGCTGGTTGATCGGCACGCTCTGTGGATGTTCGGGCAGCTGCGCCAGCGTCAGCAGCAGCTGCGCCCGGTCGCGTGCGCTCTCGCCCATGCCGACGATGCCGCCGCAGCAGACGTTGAGTCCCGCTTCCCGTACCGCGCTGAGCGTATCGAGCCGGTCCTGGTAGGTACGCGTCGAGATGATCGCGCCGTAATATTCTTCCGAAGTGTCAAGGTTGTGGTTGTAGTAATCGAGCCCGGCGTCCTTGAGCGTCCGCGCCTGCTGGCCCGATACCATGCCGAGCGTCACGCAGGTCTCGAGTCCGAGTTCGCGCACGCCCCGCACCATGGCCGCGACCTTGTCGAGATCCTTCGGCTTGGGCGAGCGCCAGGCCGCGCCCATGCAAAAGCGCGTGGCACCCGCCGCGCGCGCGGCGCGCGCGCGCGCGATCACGGTCTCGAGCGGCAGGAGCGATTCGTTGGCGACACCGGTGTTGAAGCGCACGCTCTGCGGACAGTAGGCGCAGTCTTCCGGACAGGCACCGGTCTTGATCGACAGCAGCGTGCTCATCTGCACTTCGGTCGGGTCATGCCAAGCGCGGTGTACCTGCTGGGCACGGAACAGCAGCTCTGGGAAGGGCAGCGCAAACAGCGCTTCCGTTTCAGCGAGCGTCCAGTCGTGCCGGGGTTCCTGCATGGCCAATCTCCGTGGTTCGCGTCAGTAATGGCGGGCTGCGCCGCGGCGCCAGCGCGGGCATTGTGGGGTGATGTTCAAGGGCGAACGAGCAACTGTCAACCGAGCAGGGTCTGGAAAGTCGACAATGGCCCGGGCGCTGGGGGCATTGGGGTCGGTGCTGGCACCGCCCCAATGTGTGTTGTGCAGTCAGCCAGGGCTGCCCGGGCCCATTGATTTGTGCGGCTCCTGCCTGGCTGACTTGCCGCATGCCGCGCTCGACGATCCTTTCCTGGCGGACACCTTTGACCTGGTCTGCTGCCCGTGGAGCTTCGGTTTCCCGATCGACTCGCTGGTGCGCGCGCTGAAATTCCGCGGTGAACGCGCGCACGCGCGGATACTGGGCACGCTGCTCGCGCGCGAGCGCTTGCGCAGTGCAGCACCGCTCCCGGACAGGGTCGTGCCGGTGCCGCTGCATCCTCTGAGACTGCGGCAACGCGGCTACAACCAGGCTGCGGAACTGGCGCGCTTCGCTGCCCACGAGCTCTCAATCCCCCTCGATTGCACGGCGTTGCGGCGTACGCGCGCCACGCGCGAGCAGACCGGGCTGGGTTCGGACGCGCGCGCGCTCAACGTGTCCGGGGCCTTCGTTGTCACCCGGCCGCTGTGTGGCCTGCGGCTGGCGCTGGTGGATGACGTCGTCACCACCGGCAGCACCGTCGGTGCAGCGTTCGCAGCGCTCAAAGCGGCCGGGGCCGGCGGCGTTGAACTCTGGGTGGTTGCGCACGCGATACGCCGCGCGGCGCCCGGGTAAGCGATAATGCCAGCCGTGGCAAAGCTTCAATCGCGGCAATTCTGGCAGGCCTTCACACCGAAACTGATCACCGCCTGGCGCGACGGCCAGATAGCGAAACTGTGGCGCACCGATCTTCTGGCCGGTCTGACCGTCGCCATTGTGGCACTGCCGCTCGCCATGGCACTGGGCATCGCCAGCGGCGCCACGCCCAGCCAGGGCCTGGTTTCGGCGGTCATTGGCGGCTTCCTGATTTCGCTCCTTGGCGGTTCGCGGGTGCAGATCGGCGGCCCCACGGGCGCGTTCGTGGTGATCGTCGCCGGCGTCATCGCGGTGCATGGCTATGCGGGCCTCGTGCTCGCCACGCTGCTGGCCGGAATCATGTTGATCGTCGCAGGTTACGCCGGGCTGGGCCGGCTGATCCGCTTCATTCCCATGCCCGTGGTCACGGGTTTCACCGCCGGCATAGCGGTCATCATCGCCTCGAGCCAGGTCAGTGATTTCCTGGGTCTTGCAGCCGGCAAGGTGCCCGCGGATTTCATCGGCAAGTGGACCGCGTACATCGGGGCGCTCGGCACGCTGCGCCTGCCGGCGCTGTGCGTGGGCACCGGCACGCTTGCCCTCATCGTGCTGTTGCGGCGTTTTGCGCCGCAGCTGCCCGCTTTCCTGCTCGCACTCCTGGCCGCGACGCTCGCCGTGACGCTGCTGCATCTGCCAGTCGACACGGTGGGTGAGCGCTTCCCGTCGATGCCCACCGGAATTCCGGCGCCGCACCTGCCGGTCATGTCGCTGTCACTCGTGCAGCACCTGCTGCCCGCCGCTTTCACGATCGCGTTCCTGGCGGGCATCGAGGCGCTGCTCTCCGCAGTGGTCGCGGATGCCATGACCGGCTACAACCATCGCTCCGGGCAGGAACTCGTGGGCCAGGGCGTGGCCAACATGGTCAGCGCGATGTTTGGCGCTCTGCCGGTCACCGGGGCGATCGCCAGAACGGCCACCAACGTCCGCGCCGGCGGTCGCACACCCATCGCGGGTGTCGCGCATGCGGCTTTCCTGCTGCTGTTCCTGCTGCTGGCCGGAAAATTGATCGCCTATGTGCCAATGGCGGCACTGGCCGCGATCCTGCTCGTGGTCGCCTGGGGGATGAGCGAATTCGATCGCTTCCGCGCGATCCTGCCGGTTGACGCCGGCGAGCGCGGGCTGCTGTTCCTCACCTTCGGCCTGACGGTACTGGTGGACCTTACGGTTGCGATTGGCGTCGGCGTGACGCTGGCCTCGCTCCTCTTCATGTCGCGGATGAGTGAAACGGCGGGACTCATGCCCGAGGAACTGAGCGTCGACGATCCGGCGCAGCGCGCGGCGTTGCCCAGGGGAGTCGAGGTGTTCCGCTTTGCAGGACCGATGTTCTTCGGCGTGGCGGGCGAAATGCTCGACGTCCTGCGCCGCTCGGGACGCACACCAAAGGTCATCGTGCTGCGCATGGAACACGTGCCGTACATCGACTCCACCGGCGCCGGGGCGCTCGAGGCGTTCTTCAAGCAGGCGCATGGCAACGGCACGCGGGTGATCTTGTGCGACCTGCGCGAGCAGCCGGGCGCGTTTCTCGATCGCCTGTGGCCACGGTTGGTCGGTGCCACGCGCGTCGCCACCTTCCAGGTGGCGCTCGATCAGCTGTCATCGAAGAGCCCCGAGACCAGAATCTAGCTTGCCGTGCCGTGCCGGGCGGCGTACTCGAGAATCACGCCGGCGAGTATCACCAGGCCAAAATAGTTGTTGTTGTGAAAGGCGCCCAGGCAGCCAGCGGCATCACGCCCTCGCGCCAACCACTGCTGCCAGGCAAAGCAGGCCGCGCCGGCCGCCAGCGCCCAGTAGTACGGTGCGCCGAAGCCGAGCAGGCGGGCGCTGAACAGGAGCGCCGCGAGCACCATCACCTGCATGGCGGCGATCATCAGCAGGTCCATGTCGCCAAAAGTGATCGCGCTCGATTTCATGCCGATGCGCAGATCGTCGGGGCGGTCGGCCATCGCATAGTACGTGTCGTACACGCCCGCCCACACTACCGCGGCGAGCATCAGCACCCAGCCCACGCGCGGCACCGCGCCGAGCTCGGCGGCAAAGGCCATCGGCACACCCCAACCGAAGCACAGGCCCAGGTACAGCTGCGGTATCGGAAAGAAGCGCTTGAGCAGCGGGTACGATACGGTCAGCGCGGCGCCGATCAACGATAGCTTCAGGCACAGCGCATTGAGCTGCAGCACCAGCAGGAAGGCTGCACCCACCAGTGCCGCGAACAACGCCAGCGCCTCGCCAGGCGCGACGCGCCGGGCGGCCAGGGGGCGCGATCGCGTGCGACGCACGTGCGGATCGATATCGCGGTCGAACAGGTCATTGATCACGCAACCCGCGGAGCGCATCAGCACGGTGCCGGCCAGGAAAATCGCCAGCAGGCGCGGTTGCGGATGCCCGCCCGACGCGCTCCACAGCGCCCAAAGGGTCGGCCAGAGCAGCAGCCAGATGCCGATCGGGCGATCGAGCCGCATCAGCAGCGCGAAATCCACGAGACGCTGCACCAGCCAGTGTGGCGAAGCGGTTGGCGCCTCCGGCTGTGGCGTGCCCGGGTTGGGCGTTGTCACGGGCTCATCCGCAAGCGGGAAATCCGGCCCCGGTCCGGCACCCGGGGAATCTGCGGGCAATTCGAAATCAACCGACTCGGCCATATTGCTCCCCGGCGCCTACCCAGCGCGCGATCAGGCCCAGGCAGGCCTCCGGCTGTTCCCGCTGCAAACGCTCTGCCGCGGCGCGCACCTGCGGCAGCAGGTCGGCGTCGCGAATCAGGTCGGCCACGCGCAGTTGTGCAAGACCGGTCTGCCGCGTGCCGAGCAGTTCACCGGGGCCGCGCAGCTCGAGATCGCGCCGCGCGATCTCGAAGCCGTCGTTGGTCTCGCGCAGCACCTTGAGCCGCGCGCGCGCCAGTTCCGACAGCGGCGCGCGGTACAAGAGCACGCAGCTGCTCGATTGTGCGCCACGGCCGACGCGGCCGCGCAGCTGATGCAACTGCGCCAGGCCCATGCGCTCGGCATTGTCGATCACCATGACACTGGCGTTGGGCACGTCGACGCCCACTTCGATGACCGTGGTGGCGACCAGCAGCTGGATCTCGCCGGCGGTGAAGGCGTGCATCACCGCTTCCTTGCGCGCGCCGCTGAGCCGCCCGTGCACCAGTCCGACCCGCACTTGCGGCAGCGCCTCGGTGAGCAATGCCGCGGATTCCTCGGCAGCCTGGCAGCGCAGCTCCTCGGATTCCTCGATCAGCGGGCAGACCCAGTAGGCCTGGCCGCCGCCGCGGCAGGTTTCCTCGACGCGCGCGACGATCTCGGCGCGGCGCTCTTCGGGCACCACCACGGTGCGCACCGGCGTGCGGCCGGGCGGCAGCTCGTCGATGACCGAGACGTCCAGGTCGGCGTAGGCGGTCATCGCCAGCGTGCGCGGGATCGGCGTGGCCGTCATGATCAGCTGGTGCGGCATGTGGCCGCGGCCCTTCTGGCGCAGCAGCAGCCGCTGCTCCACGCCGAAGCGGTGTTGCTCATCAATGATGGCCAGCGCCAGTGAGCGGAATTCCATGCTCTCCTGGAACAGCGCGTGCGTGCCCACCACCAGCGGCAACTGGCCCGCGGCGATGCCGGCGAGCGCCGTGCGCCGCGCCCGTGCCGGCATCGAGCCCGTCACCAGCGCCACCGGCACCTCCAGCGGCCCGAACCACTGCGTCAGCGTGCGCGCGTGCTGCTCGGCCAGCAGTTCGGTCGGTGCCATCAGCGCCACCTGCCGGCCGTCGCCAAGCGCGAGCGCCGCCGCCGCGGCCGCGACCGCCGTCTTGCCGCATCCGACGTCGCCCTGCACCAGGCGCGTCATCGGCTGCGCGAGTGCCAGGTCGGCGTTGATCTCGGCCAGCACCTGCGCCTGCGCCGCAGTGAAGCGGAACGGGAGTCGTTCGATAAAGCGCTGCTGCAGATGGGCGCCGGCGGCGAGTCCGAGTGCGTTGTCGGCCTTGATCGCGCGGCGCAGCGCCATGAGCGAAAGCTGGTGGGCGAGTAATTCCTCGAGCGCGAGCCGTCGCTGCGCCGGGTGCCTGCCGGCAGCCAGCGTAGCGAGTTCCGTTCCGACCGGAGGTTGATGGAGGAACGCGAGCGCCGCGCGCAGCTCCGGCAGCTGCATCTCGGCGCGCAGTTCGCGCGGCAGGTAATCGACCAGCGCGGTGCCGCCGGTCGAGGCGAAGGTGCGCTGCACGAGGCCGCGAATGCGCCCTTGCGTCACGCCCTCGGTGGACGGATAGATCGGCGTCAGCGTTTGCGGCAGGGGTTCGCCGGTGACGCCGACGCCGCGGTACTCGGGATGGACGATCTCCAGGCCCAGCGGCCCGCGGCGCACCTCGCCGTGGCAGCGCAGGCGCGTGCCGCGCGCCAGGCCGGCGCGTTGCGCGTTGGAGAAATGGAAGAACCGGAGCGTGAGCGAGCCGGTGCCGTCGCCGAGCCGCACCATGAGCTGCCGGCGACGACGGAATACCACTTCGGCCAGCAGCACTTCGCCTTCGACCACCACGCGCGTCCCCGCCTGCAGCGCGCCGATCGGCACCACATGGGTGCGATCCTCGTAACGCAGCGGCAGCACGAACAGCAGATCGCCCTGCGTGCGCACACCGAGCCGCGCGAGGCGTTCGGTCAGCATCGGGCCGACGCCGCGCAACGGCGCGCCGCCCTCCGCGCCGCTCAGGCGAGGCTGAGTATGCACTCCATCTCGACGCGGGCGCCGCGCGGGAGCGCGGCCACGCCCACCGCCGCGCGTGCCGGGTAAGGGGTTGTGAAATAGGTCGCCATGATCTCATTGACCTTGGCGAAATGCGTCATGTCGGTCAGGAACACCGACAGCTTCACGGCGTGCGCAAGCGTGCCACCCGCGGCCTCGGCGATGGCCTTGAGATTGTCGAACACGCGGCGAATCTCGGCCTCGATGTCGCCGCCCACCAGCACGCCGGTCGCCGGGTCGAGCGGTATCTGGCCCGAGATGTACACGGTGTCGCCGGCGCGCACCGCCTGCGAATAGGTGCCGATCGCCTGGGGCGCGCGGCTAGTCTGGATGATGGTGCTCATGGCGGTGCTGGATCCCTCTTGCGGTTCTGTCCGGCGATTGTACGCACGACCCGCACCACGTCGCTCATCCGTCGCACGGTGCGGATCACCCGTGCCAGGTGATCACGATCGAGGACCTCGAGCATGAAGATCATGGTGGCGGTCTCGGATTCGTCGTGCTGGAAGTTGACGCTGCAGATATTGGTCTGCGTGGCCGAGATCGCCGCAGAAATGGCCGCCAGCAGGCCCACGCGATTGGCGGCCTCGACGCGGATCTCGGTGAAGAAGAAACGGCCGCCGGTCGGCTGCCAGTTGACCGGCAGCCAGTTCTCCGGGTGCTTGCGGTAGTCAGTGACGTTGGCGCAGGTCTCGCGGTGGATGACGATGCCGCGGCCGGTGCTCAGGAAGGCCAGGATCGGGTCGCCCGGCAGCGGGTAGCAGCAGTGCGCGTAGGCCACCAGGAGCCCCTCGGCGCCGGCCACCGCGAGCGGTTCGGCCTGGCCGCCGGTGCTCTGCGACTGGTCGCCCGGCAGGAGCCGCCGCGCCACCATCGGCGCCAGCCGTTCGCCAAGGCCGATTTTTTCGTAGAGCTCCTCAGCCGTGTGCAGCGCAAACTCGCTGAGCGCGGTCTGCAGCGTGGCGGGCTCGACCGCGCCGAGGTCGACATGGAATTCGGCGAGCGCCTGCTCGAGCAGGCGCCGCCCCAGCTCCAGCGCTTCGTGGCTCTTCAGGCTCTTGAGATAGTGGCGGATGCCGCTGCGCGCCTTGGCGGTGACGACAAAATTGACCCAGGCGGGGTTCGGCCGTGCGCCCTTGGCGGTGATGATGTGCACGGTCTGGCCATTGCGCAGCGCCGTGCGCAGCGGCGTCAGGCGCCGTTCCACCTTGGCGGCCACGCAGCGGTTGCCGATATCGGTATGCACGGCGTAGGCAAAATCGACCACGGTGGCACCGCGCGGGAGCCGCAGGATATCGCCGCGTGGCGTGAACACGTAGACCTTGTCCGGGAACAGGTCGACCTTGACGCTTTCGATGAATTCCTCGGAGCTGCCGCTCTCCTGCATCTGCATCAGGTGCGTCAGCCAGGCGCGTGCGCGCTCCTGCTGCGCCGAGCCTTCGCCAGCCTCTTCCTTGTATTTCCAATGCGCGGCAATCCCGGATTCGGCGACCTGATCCATGTCGCGGGTGCGGATCTGCACCTCGATCGGCACCGCGTTGGGCCCGAACAGCGTGGTGTGGAGCGACTGGTAGCCATTGACGCGCGGGATCGCGATGTAGTCCTTGAAGCGGCCGGGCATCGGCTTGAAGACCCCGTGCACCACGCCGATCGCGCGGTAGCAAGTGTCGACGCCCTCGACGATGATGCGCAGGCCGTAGACGTCGACGATCTCGGCGAGCGGCGCGCGCTTGCGCTGCATCTTCTGGTAGACGCTGTACAGATGCTTCTCGCGGGTCTCGACCTGCGCGTCGATGCCGGCCTTTTTCAGCGCTGGTTCGAGCTGCGCCCTGATCTTGGCGAGGAATTCCTTCTGGTTACCGATGGCTTTTTTCAAGGCGCGTTCAATGACCCGGTAGCGCTGTGGGTAGAGCGTGCGGAAACCAAGTTCCTCGAGTTCCAGCTTGATGGTGTAGAGCCCGAGGCGCTCGGCGACCGGCGCGTAGATGTCGAGCGTCTCGCGCGCCACCTGGCGGCGCTTGGCCGGCGCCACCGCATCCATGGTGCGCAGGTTGTGTGTGCGGTCGGCGAGCTTGACGAGGATCACGCGCAGGTCGCGCGCCATCGCCAGCAGCATCTTGCGGAAGCTCTCGGCCTGCGCCTCCTGCCGGCTCTTGAACTGGATCTGGTCGAGCTTGGTGACACCATCGACGATCTCGGCGACATCGTTGCCGAAGCGCGCCGCGATCTCGGCCTTCGGTGTCGGCGTGTCCTCGATGACATCGTGCAGGATCGCCGCGATCAGCGTGTCGGCGTCGAGGTGGAGTTCGGCGAGGATTTCCGCGGTTGCCACGGGGTGCGTAATGTAGGGCTCGCCGCTGAGGCGCTTCTGGCCCAGGTGGGCCGTGGCGCCGAATTCGGCCGCGGCGCGCACGCGCTCGACTTGTTCAGGCGGCAGGTAGCTGCTGACCTTGGCCAGCAGGTCTTTCAGACCCGGGGTGCGTCGGGTGCCGGGGAGCAGGCCCAGCAACGACGACGCGTAATCCATGGGCCAACGGTTCTAACGGGGGGCGCTGCTGCGCTGCCCCGTCAGTTGCGATCGATCAGGCCGAACTGCGGGGCGCGGAAGCTGGATTCGTTTTCCGCTTCGGGCATCGGCGGGGAGACGGATTCCTGCTCAGGCTCGCGCAGCATCTCGGGCGTGATGTTACCCGCGGCGATTTCGCGCAGCGCCAGCACCGTGGCCTTGTCGTTGTCGACCGGGACAGTGGCCTCGGCCCCGTTGGCCAGGCGGCGTGCCCGCTGCGAGGCCAGCAACACCAGCTGGAACAGGTTATCGACGTTTTCGAGGCAGTCTTCGACGGTGACTCTGGCCATGGCGTATTTCTTGGAATCCTATGGGAAAGGCGGGTGACAGGCTCGGTAACTATACGCCAAATCTGGGGTTTTACGCCACCAGAGACTGCTGGAGCGCTGTCAATTCCGGCCGGTTCGCCGCCAGGGTAGCCGCCTTGCCATCAGCCGGGCCGTCGATGATGGCCAACAGCTCCGCCACCGCCCACTCGAAGCGGTCATTGACCACGGCATAGTCGAATTCCAGGCAATGGGACATGTCGGTCGCGGCGTCGGCGAGCCGCCGGGCGATGACCGTATCAGTGTCGGTGCCCCGTGAGCGCAACCGCTCCTCCAGCGCAGCGCGCGAAGGGGGCAGGATGAAAATCGACACGCAGCCGGGCGCGCTGGCGCGGATCTGACGCGCCCCCTGCCAGTCGATCTCGAGCAGCACGTTGCGCCCCGCCTCGAGCTGCGCGCCCACCTGCTCGCGGCCCGTGCCGTACTGGTTGTCGAACACCCGCGCGTGCTCGAGAAAGGCCCCGGCGGCGGCCAGCCGCGCGAATTCCGCCCCGCCGACGAAGTGGTAGTCGCGGCCGTCGACCTCGTGCGGACGGGGCGTGCGCGTGGTGTGCGAGACCGAGACCGCGAGTTGCGGGCGCGCGGCCAACAGGGCCTTGACGAGGCTGGTCTTGCCGGCCCCCGACGGCGCCGAGATGACAAACAGACGACCGATGGGCGGCATGGGCGGTGGCGGCATGGATGGCTGCTATGCGGGAGTGCCAATCATACCTCCGGCGGCCAGGTGCGTTACATTTGCGCCGTCCGCTTGCTATTGTGCGGACCCGAAGCTCCGCCATAACGAAGAGGGATTGCCATGATCGGTTACGTCTGCATCGGCACCAACGATCCGGTGGCTGCCGCGAAATTCTACGACCCGGTGCTGAAGCTCCTCGGCGCCAAACGCACCTGGGAAACCGAACGCTACATCGGCTGGGGCAGCACGCCCGAGCGTACAAATCTGCTGCTGATCAAGCCGCTGGACGGCAAGCCCGCCAGCGTCGGCAACGGCAGCATGGTCTCGTTCGCGGCCGACTCACAGGCGACCGTGGACGCGATCTACAAGCAGGCCTTGGCGCTCGGCGGCAAGGACGAAGGCCCCGCGGGCGCGCGGGGCGATAATTTCTACGCGGCGTACTTCCGCGACCTCGAGGGCAACAAGCTCGCGGTGTACTACTCGAGCTAGGGCGGCGCCCGGCCGCCGCCCAGGGCGGTCATTTTGCCGGCTGCAGGTACTGCCCGAACCACGCGACCTCGCGCTCGAGGCGATCCTTGAGGAAGCTCGGGCGCGTGAACTCGTGAAACTGGTCGGGGTACACGACCAGCTGCGTCGGAATGCCCAGCGTGCGCAGCGCCTGGTACATTTGCTCGCCGCCGGCAACCGGCACGTTGAAATCGCGATCGCCGCCCATGAACAGGGTTGGCGTGTGGATGCGATCCGCATGGAAGAAGGGGTACGACACCTTCAGCCACAACGCGGCGTTGCGCCACGGTGGGCCGAGTTCAGCGTTGTACTGCAGGATGTACTGATCGCTCCCGTACATCGAAATCTGATTGGCGCTGCCGGCACCACTCATCGCGGCCTTGAAGCGACCGTCGGATGCGATCGTGTAATCGGTGAGTATGCCGCCGTAGCTCCAGCCGCCGATGCCCAGGCGCGCCGGGTCCGCGAGGCCGCTCGCGACGACGGTGTCGACGCCGGCCAGTAGGTCCTCGACCTCCTTGTGGCCCCAGTCGGCGAAAATCGCCTGCGCGAACGTGGCGCCGCGGCCGCTGCTGCCGCGGTAGTTGACGCCCAGCACCACGTAGCCCTGCGCAGCCAGCAGCTGCCGCCGGAAGATGTAGCCGCCGAAATCCTCGGAGTGATCGTCCTGCCCGTTCGGGCCGCCGTGTATCCACAGGATCGTCGGATACTTCCGGCCAGTCACGTAGCCAGGTGGCTTGACCAGCATGCCATGCACTTCCGTCCCGTCGCGGCTCTTGAAGCGGATGTCTTCCACGGCGCCGAGCTGCACCGCGCCAAGCAACGCGTCTGCGTGCGTGGTGAGCCGGCGCGGGCCCGTGCTCTCCAGCGCGTAGACTTCAGAGGCCGTGGTATCGCTCGACGCGACCATTGCCACGCGGGCGCCGGCACCTGAAACGGCCGACACGACGATCGGGCTGGCTACCAACCTCGTAGTGTCGTTGCCTGCCAGGTTCAAACGCGCCGGATAGGTCGAGCCGTCGTCTTCGACGAGCAGCGTAACCGCTGCGCCATCGGCGCTGAATTCGTACGACGCGACCGCACGATCCAGCTGCGCGGTGAGCACGCGCGGTGCGCCGCCGGAGGCGGGCACCACCACCAGCTGATCCTGGATGTAGCCGTAGTACTTCGGCTCCAGGCCCTGCAGAAAAGCCACCCGCCGGCCGTCCGGGCTCCAGGCGAGATGCTGCACATTGGGCGCGTATGGCCGCGCCAGCTGCTGCGGTGCAGCGCCTGACCTGGCATCGATGACGCTGATTTCCACGGTGCCATCGGTATCCTTGCCCTTGTCGCGCGCACGCACGAAGGCAATGCGCTGGCCGTCGGGGGACCAGGCCGGGTCGCCGTCGTTGAAACCCGCATCGGCCGCGAGCGCCGTGATCGCCGCGGTCGCCACCTCCAGCAGGTAGAGATGCTGCTCATGTCCGCTGCCCAGGTACCCCGACACGTCTTCCTTAAAATGCATCGCATCGATGACGATCGGCTTCGGCCGCTTCTTGGTCGATTCCGTGCTCTTCGCCGCGGCCGCCGGCTCGCCGCTGGCTTCCATGGTCAACACCATGCGCTGCCCATCGGGCGACCAGGCGTAGCTGCCGATGTCGTCCGTGGTCTCGGTGAGCGCGCGCGGCTCGCCGCCACGGCGATCGAGCAGCATGATCTGGCTGTGCTCGGATTCCGCGGGCTTCGCCAGATACGCCAGGTAGCGCCCATCCGGGCTCCAGCGCGGCGCGCTGATGCCGTTCGCCGGCGCCGTCAACCGCACTTGCTGCGCACCGTCCCAGCTGGCCATCCAGACCGCGCTGCGCGCCGCGTCGGCGTCGCGATCATTTGTGGTGACCAGATAGGCCACCCACTGGCCGTCCGGGGAAATCCGTGGATCACTGACGCTTTGCATCAGATAGAAATCATCGGCGGTGAGTGGGCGCGGTGCGGCCGCGGTGCTCGCGACGCACGGAACCACTACCACCAGCAGCAGCGCTGCGAGGCCGCGCAAAGATTCAGCTTTTATGTGAGTCCCCTGGCCTGACCAATACCTTGAATCTTATACGCAATTTGATTCAGGCTGCGCGCAATGGCCGCTGGCGCAGCAACTCACAGTTTGCCGCCGAGATCGGCCGTGAAGCCGATGCCGCGGCGCTGCGGTGGCAGCGGATTCGTCAGCTCCCGGATCACGCAGAGGATGGCCGTGATGGCAAGGTCGTGGTGCTGGTACTTGCGCTCCAGCTCATCGAGCTTGCGAGCGTGCGCAGTGTTCAAGGCCAGTAGCCCACGCAACTGCACGAAGGCGCGCACGACGTACACGCCCATGACGATGGCACGCGGGGAGCTGAGGACGTTCTTGAGGTCGCAAATTGCGACCTCAAACTCGCGCCCTCGACGGTGGTCAGCTGGAACATGAAATCCTCGGGAAAGCGGTCGCTGTTGCGTTTGGCATACGGAATCACATTGCGCTAACGATTGCCCGGATCGGGCCAGGCGTCTGCGGACACTTACAGACGTCAACGTACTGTCTTGCACAGATATCCCGGGCATGTGCCGGGGAGAGCCATCGGCTGCGGCTGGGCCAAGCCTCACTCGATGTTCTGCACCTGTTCGCGCGCGTCAGCTGCAAATAGCTGATTTTTATTGACTATTTGCATGTCCTTTTCCCGTTAGCTACGCCTTTAGCTACAGGCGCCGCAAGCAGGAAATCCCGCACATCCTCGCCCGCTTGCCTCTCAGTTTACTCAATGCGCTGGGCAAAAATACTCAATGTCCCGGGCGTCCTACTGCCCGACTGCATCGCCATCTGGTTGTTCGGTCGTTCGGCCAATACGGAAACTCGCGTTCAGCCGGGCTACGAACTAGCATTCAGCCGACGCTCGAACTTGCGTTCAGCCGCCAACGGCGCCTATTCTGCCTCATGTCCGGCCCCGCTCGAACGATTCCTCGACTGCTCGCTCCCCGGCTGACTGCAGCGCTGCGCGATTCGCCGGCCGTTCTCCTCCACGGGCCGCGGCAGAGCGGCAAGACGACTCTCGCCCGCACCGTCGGCGAGGCCCGTGGGTACCACTACGTCTCCTTCGACAACGATGCGATTCTGACTGCGGCGAAAGCCGACCCAGTCGGCTTCGTTGCGCGGCTGCCGGCCCGGTCCATCCTGGACGAAGTGCAGCGAATCCCGGAAATCTTCTCCTCGCTCAAGGCGGAGATCGATCGGCGCCGAACTGCGGGGCGTTTCATCCTCACGGGCTCGGCCAATGTCCTGCTGGTTCCGCGGCTCGCTGATTCGCTCGCCGGACGAATGGAGATTCTCCGGCTCCATCCGCTCGCACAGTCGGAGATATCGGGTACCCGATACCACTTCATCGATCGCCTGTTCCGCGGTCAGTTCAAGACCTCACTGTCCGAGCGGCTCAGCGGCGAACTGGCGCAACGCATGGCCGATGGTGGCTATCCCGCCGCGCTGGCGCGGCGTGCGGGGGCGCGTCGCCGTGCCTGGTACCGGGATTACGTCGATACGCAGATTCGGCGTGATGTGCGCGATCTGAGTCGCCTGCGTTCACTCGACACCCTGCCGAAGCTGATCGGACTCGTGGCGGCGTATACCGCACGGCTCATCAACGTTGCGGATCTTGCGGCACCCTTCGAGCTGACACGCCAGACCATCCACGAGCACATCACGCTGCTCGAGCGCGTCTTCCTGGTGGATCGATTGCCGTCCTGGCACAGCAATCATGTGAGCCGCCTGGTCAAGCGCCCCAAACTGCACATCGGCGACACTGGGGTTGCCTGCGCCCTGCTGGGACTAGACGCCTCCCGGCTGGACGCCGACCGATCCACGTTCGGCCCCATGCTCGAAACATTCGTTTTCCAGGAGCTGAAGCGACAGGCCAGCGGGCGGGCGGACCCCATCGGCTTTCACCACTTTCGGGATCGGGACGACTTCGAGGTCGACATCGTTCTGGAAGAAGGTGGGGTCCGGCTGGCCGGCATCGAAGTAAAGGCCGCTGCTTCGGTGAACGAGGCGGACCTGCGCGGCCTGCGGAAACTGCGCGCTGTCGCCGGAAAGCGGTTCGTCGCCGGTATCGTCCTTTATGACGGTGCGGCCACGGTGGCGTTTGGCGACGGACTGTTCGCGGTTCCTGTCCGGGCGCTGTGGGAATCGGCATGACGGCAGAGGGACACGATGCGCACCGCTGAAGATCTGCTGCTCGAGCTGCACTCGGTGGATGAATCTCATCGGATCGAGGCGAAGCGCGCGACACAGATCGATCGGTCAATTTTGGAGACTGTGTGCGCTTTCAGTAACGAGCCCGGCCTCGGCGGAGGCTATTTGCTCCTGGGTGTCGCGCACGATTCCGGCGATCTCTTCAATAACAAGTATGTAGTGGATGGCATCAGCAACCCTGACAAGTTGCAGTCCGATCTCGCCAGCCAATGCGCCAGCGCACTGAATCGTCCAGTGCGGCCACGAATCTCTGTCGAGACGTTGCAGGGCAAGTCAGTTCTAGTTGTCTGCGTGCCGGAGGCGGCACCGACAGAAAAGCCTGTTTTCCTCTCCAGTCTGGGCCTTCCTAGAGGCGCATTCCGCCGTATCGGTTCCACGGACCAGGAAGGCACGGAAGACGACCTGATCGCTCTTTACGCAGGGCACCAGCAGGACACCTACGACGGCACGGTTGTACAAGATGGTGATCTTTCTGACATCGATCCGGCGGCCATCGCGGACTACCGCGAACAGCGCCGTCGCATCAATCCGGACGCCGAGGAGCTGACATGGTCCGACGCTGAGTTGCTTCGCGCACCGGGGGGGCGCGAAGGTTGAAGGAAAACAGCTGAGGCCCACCGTGGCTGGCGTCTTGCTGTTTGGTACTGCTGCCGCTCTCCGGCGTTGTTTCCCGATGATGCGTATCGACTACATTCGCGTTGCTGGGAGGCAATGGATCGAGAATCCGGAACATCGCTTCGATACGTTGGAAATCCGGGCACCGCTGCTGACCGCCATACGGCGCGCTACGAATGCCGTGCGGGATGAACTCATCCAGTCCTTCTCCCTCCCAGAGGGATCGCTCGCGAGAGAGGACGAGCCGGCTCTGCCGCTACGGGTCATCCGCGAAGCCGTGGTAAATGCCGCCATGCATCGCAGCTATCGCACGCACGGCCCGGTTCAGATCATCCGCTATGCCAACCGGCTGGAGGTGCGCAACCCCGGTCATTCGATCAAGGCCGAAGAGCAGCTCGGGGAACCTGGCTCCGAAACCCGAAATCCGCGGATCGCAGCGGTTCTGCATGATGTGAACGTCGCCGAGACCAAAGGCAGCGGCATTCGCGCCATGCGCGAATTGATGCTGGCACAGAATCTCCTGCCGCCGGCGTTCGAATCGACGCGTCGGCCGGACCAATTCGTTGCCACGTTCCTGTTTCATCACTTCTTGGGCGATTCCGACCTGGCCTGGTTACGCCGACTTTCTCCGGAGGCCCTCTCTGACGAGGAATCCCGGGCGCTGGTGTTCGTCCGCGAGGTTGGTGCAATCGACAATGCCGCGTACCGGGCCATCAACCGCACCGACACTCTGAACGCCTCTTGGCATCTGCGACGCCTGCGTGATTTGGGTCTGTTCGAGATGAAGGGGGCGGGCAACCGGGTCTACTACGTGCCATCGGCCGCCTTCTCCCGCTCCCTGGAACCGCAGGTCCAGCAGGCACCAGCGGATCCCCACCAGCTGCCCACGGATCCCCACCAGGTATCCCAAGATTCCCACCAGCTCCTTGAGCAGATGCCCGAGGTTCTCCGGGCTCGCTTGCCGGCGCCCGGCAGCAAACCCCGAAAGGAGGTCCTGCGCAGACTTCTGCAGGATCTGTGCAGCTGGCGCGCACTGAGCGCCAGGGAACTCGGCGCCATCCTGGCGCGCCGCGACCACAAGGAGCTGGTCCGCGAGCACTTAAGTCCCATGGTGGCGGAAGGGGCTCTCGCCTATACCGTCCCGGAAATGGAAAACCATCCGGATCAGCGTTACACGGCGACCGCTCGCCCATGACCCACTAAGACCGCACCGATATGGCAAGACAAAGCAAGAAGACAGACACCACCGCCAACCTCGGCTTCGAGGCCAAGCTGTGGGCCGCCGCCGACGCATTGCGCAACAACATGGACGCGGCCGAGTACAAGCACGTCGTCCTCGGCCTCATCTTCCTGAAGTACATTTCGGATGCGTTTGAGACCAAGCACGCCGAACTCGATTCACAGAAGGCTGAAGGAGCAGACCCCGAGGACCGCGACGAGTACCGCGCCGCCAGCATCTTCTGGGTACCGAAGGAGGCGCGCTGGCAGCACCTGAAGGCCAACGCGCCGCAGCCCACCATCGGTACGCTGGTGGATGACGCGATGGCCGCCATCGAGCGCGATAACCCCACGCTCAAGGGTGTGCTGCCGAAGGACTTCGGCCGAGCCGGTCTCGACAAGCAGCGTCTGGGCCAGATCATCAACCTGGTCAGCGACATCGCGTTGGGCAGCGCCGCCGACCGCGCCAAGGACACGCTCGGCCGGGTGTACGAGTATTTCCTGTCGCGGTTCGCCAGCGCCGAGGGCAAGAGCGGCGGCCAGTTCTACACGCCCTCGCACGTGGTGCGCGTGCTGGTCGAGATGCTCGCGCCCTACAAGGGCCGCGTCTACGACCCCTGCTGCGGATCGGGCGGCATGTTCGTGCAGAGCGAGAAGTTCATCGAGGCGCACGCCGGCAAGATTGGCGACATCTCCATCTACGGCCAGGAGTCGAACTACACCACCTGGCGCCTGGCCAAGATGAACCTCGCCATCCGCGGCATCGACGCACAGATTGCGCACGGCGACACCTTCCACGCTGACAGGCACCCCGACCTCAAGGCCGACTACGTGCTTGCCAATCCGCCGTTCAACGACAGCGACTGGCGCGGCGAGCTGCTGAAGGACGACCAGCGCTGGGCTTACGGTACGCCGCCGGCGGGCAATGCCAACTACGCCTGGGTGCAGCACTTCCTCCATCACCTGGCACCCACCGGGCTCGCCGGCTTCGTACTCGCCAATGGATCGATGTCGTCGAACCAGTCGGGTGAGGGCGAGATCCGCAAGGCGATCATCGAGGCGGACCTCGTGGATTGCATGGTGGCGCTGCCGGGGCAGTTGTTCTACTCGACGCCGATTCCAGTCTGCCTCTGGTTCCTCGCACGCAACAAGAAGAACGGCCGCTTCCGCGACCGTCGCGGCGAAACGCTGTTCATCGACGCGCGCAAGCTGGGCTCCCTGGCCGATCGCGTGCACCGCGAACTGACGGATGGGGACATCGCAATGATCGCCGGCACCTATCACGCCTGGCGCGGCGACAAGGACGTGGGCGAATACGCTGACGTGCCCGGGTTCTGCAAGGCTGCGAAACTCGAGGACATCCGCAAGCACGGCCACGTGCTCACGCCCGGGCGTTACGTTGGCGCCGAGGCGGCCGAGGACGATGGTGTGCCGTTCGACGAGAAGATGAGGCAACTCACCGTAACGTTGCGAGAGCAGCAGGCGGAGGCCGCGAAGCTCGATGCCACCATCGCCGCCAACCTGAAGGAGCTTGGGTATGGCGGGTGAGTGGCGCGAACGTCAGCTCGCGGACCTCATCGAGAACTTCGACAGCAATAGCCTGAATTAGCTCACAAAAATCACTTTATAACGAAAATAAGCGAACTTTTCGTATAAAATCATCTCCAACAGATGTCATTTGAGTTTGGAGGCGAAAATGTTCGTCGAATTTAGCGTGAAGAACTTTCGATCGCTTCGGGACGAGCAGACACTGAGCATGGTGTCGAGTCCCGATCGCGCGCACCTCGAAACCCACACCATCGATACCGGCGTGCGAAGCGTGGCGCGACTGAACCGTACCAGCGTGGTGTTCGGTGCCAATGCGAGCGGCAAGAGCAACCTGCTTTTCGCGGTAGCGACCATGCGCAACCTGGTGCTGTATTCGACGGCCATGCTTGATGCCGCGCGCGTCGATCAGTACACGCCTTATCGCCTCGATCGCTCCAGCGCGAAGGAGGCGACCGAATTCGAAATCATCGTGCTGCTAGATGGCGTTCGGTACCAGTATGGTTTCTCGTATGACGCGCAGCGGATACGCGACGAATGGCTGATCGTCTACAAGACCAGCAAGGGTCAGGCGTGGTTTGACCGTCGCTGGAACGATGCCAGCGGCGACTATGAGTGGGCTCCGTTCTCGAGCTATTTCACCGGCGCGAAGGAAACCTGGAAGCAGGCCACGCGCCCGGGTGCACTGTTCCTGACCACGGCGATCCAGCTGAACAACGAGCAGCTCAAGCCACTCTGGAACTGGTTTGCCAATGACCTTTCCATCGTGAACTGGAGCGGCGCGTTGGGCATCGGGCAGACCTTACAGCGCCTCGACGATCCGGCGTTCAAGTCGCGCGTCCTGAATCTGCTGCGTGCCGCGGATTTGCACATCGTGGATATCGAAGTCGAGAAGGTTCCAGGCCACCAGGTGGAGTTCAAGCTGGAGGCCGGCAAGCCTCCCGAACTGGCGGCCACTGCCCAGGAAGTTCCGCTGGTGAAGTTTGTTCACAAAGTTGAGGGTGAGGAGCCGGTGTCTTTTGATGGCCGCTTCGAATCTGCCGGCACGCAGCGACTGCTGTCCTACATCGGCCCCATTCTGGATGCCTTGGAAAACGGCAAGCTGCTGATCATCGACGAGCTGGACTCGAGCCTCCATCCGATGGTGGTTCGCTTCATTCTGAGTCTGCTTTTCAGCTCGGAATTCTCAAGGCATGGCGCGCAGATGTGGATGACGACCCACGACACGTCACTGATGGACACAGATCTGCTGCGTCGCGATCAGTTCTGGTTCATAGAAAAGGACGAACGCCAGGCGAGTCGACTCTATCCATTGACGGACTTCAGCCCGCGCAAGGGTGAGCCCCTCGAGAAGGCGTATCTGCGGGCGCGGTACGGTGGGGTGCCGTTCATTTCGCGGGCCAACCTGCACTGAACGAATGCGCGACAATCAGCCCAAGCACCGCCAGATGCGCAAGGAGCAGCGCCGGCTTGATCGCAAGAAGGCGTCACGACAAGGTCTGCCCGCGGTGCTCATCGTCTGCGAGGGGCGGGAAACCGAGCCGAACTACATCGATGGCCTGCGCGATTTCCTGCGCATCAATGCGGCTGCGGTGCATGTAGTCCGTGGTGAATCGGAAACCGATCCCGCAGGCTTGGTGCGCAAAGCCCAGCGCCTTTTCAAGTCTGACGGCAATTTCGACCTTGTCTACGCAGTGTGTGACGGCGACTCGGCGAATCTGGCACGCGCCCGTCAGCTTGCCCAAAAGTCGCTGCGCAACGGGTCGCGGCAGACCACGCGCGTTCAGCTGCTAGCGAGTGCTCCGAGCATCGAGATCTGGCTCTTGCTGCATTTTGAATATTCGTCTCGCCCATTCCGGACGGCTACTGAAGTCACGGCAGCGCTACGCGGTCATCTGACCGACTACGATGAAGAGCGATCGCGACATCTTCGGCAAGGTCGCCTCAGGGCTAGACTTGGCCTGTCAGCGGGCGCAGCAACTCAAGGTGGACTTGCAGAAGTCTGGTGCCGACGTGCCGTACACCGACATGTATCTGCTGGTCGAGCAGTTCCGATCCATGCAGGATCTCTGACACCGACCCGGTTAGGCCATCGGTCGTCGCTGCGAATGTTGCCGAATAGGCTTTAGTGATCCTGCTTGGCACCACGCCAATCTTTATTTAAACTTGTATGGCTAACTCTTAATAGCGAATTTGCTTATTCATAGTTGTTGAACCAGGCGCTGGGAAACCCATGAACCGCGGCGAAACAGGTACTTACGAGCTCACCAGCGCCGGCGGCGAGGCCGTCCGAGCCTTCGTGCCCAGCCCGCTGCCGCCTACGCCGCCCATTTTGCTGGATGGCGGGCTCCAGCCCGTCCTCGAGGCGGCGGTCCTGGCGCTCGGCCGCCTTGATGGCGTCTCCAGCCTGCTGCCAGATAAATCGCTCTTCCTCTACAGCTACGTACGAAAGGAAGCCGTGCTGTCGTCACAGATCGAAGGCACACAGTCCTCGCTGTCCGATCTGCTGCTGTTCGAACTGGACGAAGTGCCCGGTGTCCCGCTTGACGATGTCGTGGAGGTCTCCAACTACGTCGCCGCCCTGGACTACGGCCTCGCACGCCTGCGCGAAGGATTTCCGCTGTCGAACCGGCTGATTCGCGAGATCCACGGCGTGTTGATGTCGCGTGGGCGCGGCAGCAGCAAAGACCCCGGCGAGTTTCGTCGCTCGCAAAACTGGATCGGTGGCTCGAGGCCCGGCAATGCGGTGTTCGTGCCACCGCCGCACACGACACTACCCGACTGCATGGGTGCGCTGGAGCAGTTCCTACACGCCGACAACGATGGCCTGCCGGTCATCGTTCGAGCGGGGCTTGCGCACGTGCAGTTCGAGACCATTCACCCCTTTCTCGACGGCAACGGTCGCGTCGGCCGACTGCTGATCACGCTTATGCTCTGTCACGCCGGCGTGCTGCACGATCCGCTGCTGTATCTCAGCCTTTACCTCAAGGAGCGGCGCCAGGATTACTACCGACTCCTCGACCAGGTCCGGCGCGACGGCGACTGGGAAGCCTGGCTCGCCTTTTTGCTGGAGGGCGTTCGCATGACAGCCACCGGTGCCGTCACGACGGCACAACGGCTGGCCGCCCTGTTTGCCGAGGACCGAGCACATATCGAGCGCAAGGGACGACGCGCAGGCTCGGCCATCCGCGTGCACGACGCGATCAAGGCACGGCCCATACTCTCCATGTCAGAAATCTGTCGTGCCACTGCGCTTTCCTTTCCGGCGGCATCTTCTGCCATGGACCTGCTGGTGGAGATGAGCATTGCGCGCGAGCTGACAGGCAAGCAACGCAACCGACTCTTTGTCTACGATCGGTATCTCGCCATGTTGAACGAGGGCACGGCGGCGCCATAGGCCGCCTGCGTGGGGAATTCTAATTGCCGACACCGAGACCAAGGCCGTTCGCCCTTCGGGTTGAACTGCTCGACGTAACACCTCAGGTGTGGCGCCGGGTGCTGGTGTCGAATCAGTGGACACTGGCGAGTCTGCACAACTACCTTCAGTGGGTGATCGGCTGGACGGACTCGCACGTGCACGAATTCCAGGTCGGCGAAGGCGCCGTGGCGCCCGACTGGTGGATTCGCGAAGTCGGCCTCGACGCCGATGTCGGTGACTACCGCGACGAGCGCCGGGTCTCCGTGGCGACCGTCGCCAGGGAGCTGGGCACCGGCGGCGAGTTGGAATATCGCTACGACATGGGCGACGGCTGGCGGCACCGGATCGTCATCGAATCGCTACCGCCGGGCTGGACACTCGAGGACTTGCCACTGCCAGCGTGCGTGGCCGGCGAGAACGCCTGCCCGCCCGAGGACGTCGGCGGGCCACACGGCTACGCGGTGTTCCTGGAGATCATCGGGGACCGCCATCATGAACAGTACGAAGACATGATGCGCTGGATCGGCGGGGTCTTCGATCCCAAGGGGTTTGACCTGAACCGGCTCAATCGGGACTGGAAAGGTGCGAAGGTGCGACGGCGTTGATCGAACCCCAAGGTTACTTTCAGCCGAGGGCTAAACTTGCATTCAGCCGTCCTGCGAGCGCACCTGATCTACGATTTCGAGACGCGAACGTTCTGACCGAGGGGCTATCGACTTACGCCGGCACTGCCTTGCGAGGCCGTCCGCCGAGCTTGCCGTTTGCACGCGCAGCCTTGCGCTTTGCCAGCGACGTGGAGCTGCCGCCGGACTTCCCCAGCCGCTGCGCCATCCAGCGTCGCGTGCCGAACACGCCTTCCATCAGCGCCGGCAGATAGAGGTCCGCATCGAGGCGCGGCCAGTGCAGACCCAGTCCGGTCGGGCTGATTTCGATGTCGGCCAGATCGGCGGCCTTCGCGCCGGCAAGACCTTGCGCCAGCTCGACAGGCACTCCGAGGTCGAGTCCGTTGCTCAACCCGACGACGATGCGCGCACCGCGCCGATCAAAACGGGCAGAGGTTGCACGCGGCTGCCCTTTCAGGCGCGCCTGCATGCGCTTTTCGGCTCGGCGAACGTCAATGTCGGTCAGACTCATGAATCCTCTCCCACGCATCGCACAATACACTCAGCGATGCGGTCACTTGCTCGGCCAGGCGACGCAGTTGCCGCGTCGTGAATCCGTAGGATTCTCGAAGCGCCAGCGGCCCCTCCGGACAATTCAGCTCAAACACGGCCTCGCCATCCGCTCCAATGACGTGAACGTGCCCTGGCGAGTGATCGTTGGGATAGATCACCACCCGCAGGCCGTCAAACCGCAGGACCGTTGGCATCAGGTGCCTCTATACTACAGAAAACCCAAGCGGTTGGGAATAAGTGAGATATCGTTAGGATTCAGTGCGCTGGCGCGTCGCCCGTCGGATCGGAGTCACCTTGCGTATTCCCCGTGCCGCATCCTGCAGCACCTGTGTCCATTGGCCGAGCGCCGAGCGGCGCTCCTCGAAATAGTCATACCGGTCATAGGTTCCCTCGACGCCGCGGAGCTTGTGGCCAAGGCAACGTTCTGCGACTTCGCGACGAATGCCGAGCGCAGCCAGGTGCGTGCGCGCGGTCCGGCGCAGATCGTGCAGCGTGAAATGGGGCAGGCCATGCTTCACTCGTTGCAGCGCAACGTTCAGCGTGTCGACGCCCACGTGAGGTACCCGCTCGCGAGGATCCCGGCGGCGCTTCGGGAAGACGTACTCGCTGTTCGCGGAGAGTTCGCGTAAGCGCAGGAACCAGTCCACCACCTCCGGGACCAGCGGAATCTCCATCCCCTCGCCCGTCTTGGTACGTTTCGCTGGCAGGCGCCACACGGCACCGGACGGTGAAAGAGCCTTAAGGTCGAACTCATCCCAGCGTGCGCCGAGCAGTTCGCCTTTGCGCACACAGAGCGCGAGCAGCAGCTTTACGGCCAACAGGTTGTCCTCGCCGAAGCTCGGTGTCTCCCGGATCTTTTCGAACAGTTGCACGAGTTCGTCGCTGCTCAGTGCCCGGCT
>JAYUZI010000156.1:0-3122 GCA_043751915.1 Gammaproteobacteria bacterium
GACCACGGTATGGCTAAGGCAAAAATCAAGATAAAGGCCACTGGCAAGGCGAAGCGCAAGCCAGTGAATGCGCGCCGGCGCCTTAGGCCTGCGGCGGGCGAGCGGGGCCTCGCGGGCGACGAAATCGCGCTGCCACGCGAGCATGCGGACCTCGGCGGGCTCGTGGCGCTGGTCGACGCCGCGGGCGGCGCCGTGATCGGCGCCTACCGCGATCCGCTGGGTGGCAGGGCGTTGCTGTTGGCCACGTTGCCGTTGAAGGCCGTGCAGCCGACACCCTTCCAGCGCGATCTGTCGCCCACGCACACCAAACGCCTCGCGGAGAAGATCGATCAGGCCGGCGCCTTCCTCGACCCGCTGATTGTGGTGCGCGGGCAGGACGGGCAATTCTGGACGCCGAACGGCCGGCACCGCCTTGCGGCGGCGAAGATCCTGGGGCTGCGCCAGATCACGGCGCTGATCTGTCCCGACGAGACGCTCGCCTACCGGATCCTCGCGCTCAACACCGAGAAGGCGCACAACCTCAAAGATCGGAGCCTCGAAGTGATTCGCATGGCGCGCAACCTCGTCAAGCGCGAGAGCGGCGCGCGCGAGACGCACTACGCGGAGCAGTTCGAAGCCGCGGAACTGCTGACGCTCGGCATCCTCTACGAGAGCAACCCGCGCTTCGCGGGCGGCGCCTACAGTTCGTTCCTGCGCAAGCTCGACCGTTTCAGCGAGCGCACGCTCACCGTGTCACTGCGCGAACGCGAGGGGTACGCCGCGCGGCTCCTCGCGATTGACGCCGAGGTCAAGCGCATCATTGCGGCGCTCAGCGCCCGGGGTTTCAGGTCGCCGTACCTGCGCAACTACGTGGTGGCGCGCATCAACCCCGTCAGATTCGTCAAACAGGCGCGCGGTGTGACGAAGCCGGCCATGCCGATCGGCCAGGCGCTGACGCGCATGACCGCAGCGGCGAAGGGTTTCAAGCTCGAGTCGGTCTCGAACGCGGAGCTGGCCTGGGTTGCGGTGGGTGCTGCCGCGCAGGACTGACGTTCAGTCGCGATAGATCAGCGCGCTGCCGCGCGCCTCAATCCAGGCGCGTTCGTCCGGTTTTGCCATGGCATCGAGGTCGGCTGCCGTGGAGCGCGGATCCTCGATCCATTGGCGCAGGCGTGGGCCGCCGTTGATCACGTCGAACGCCAGGCGCGAGTGCTCGTACTCGTAGGGAAAGTCGCGCCATAGCACCGTTTCGGGCTGCAACGCGCGCTGCGCCTTGAGGAGCGCGGCGATGAGCCGCCAGGGGCGAAACGCCGCATGGCGGTAAGCGGGCGCATCGACATGGATCTGGATGCCGTTGCACAGTTGCCCCATGTGCTTGTGGAACGTGGGTTCGAACCAGCATTCGCGCAGCGTGCAGCCCTGCAGCCATCCCGGTGCGAACTCGCGCAGCCACCGCACGGTCGCGTGCGCGCCGAACGGTGGCGCGCCCACGAGTTCGAGCGGGCGGGTTGTGCCGCGTCCTTCAGACAGCGTCGTACCCTCGATCATCACCGTGCCCGCGTAGCAGCGCACCATCGACAGGTTGGGCGCGTTGGGACTCGGATTGACCCAGGAGCGTTCGTGCAGTGGCCAACCGTAGCCGGGCGCCGAGTCCGGCTGCCAGCCCTGCATTTCCACGACCTGCAGCTCCACGTCGAGCTTTAGTGTCGCGACGAACCAGCGCGCCAGTTCGCCCATCGTCAGGCCGTGACGCATCGGCAGCGCGCCGGCGCCGACGAAACTTTCCCAGGCGGGGTCCAACAACAGACCTTCGATCGGGCGGCCGGCGGGATTCGGACGATCGAGCACCCACGCCGGCTTGCGATGCACGGCGCAGGCCTCGAGCAGATATCGGAGCGTGGTGATGAACGTGTACACGCGGCAGCCGATGTCCTGCAGGTCGATAAGCAGCAGGTCGAAGCTGTCCATCATCGCGGCGGTTGGTCGGCGCACGGCGCCATAAAGACTATAGATGGGCACACCCAGCACCGGATCGTTGAAGTCCGGCGACTCGACCATGTTGTCTTGCTTGTCACCGCGCAATCCGTGCTGCGGGCCGAAGGCCGCGGTGAGGCGCAGCTCCGGCAGCGTCGCGAGAGCATCCAGCGAATGAACCAGCGAAGCGGTCACCGAGGCCGGGTGCGCGACCAGGGCCAGCCGGCGCCCCGCAAGCGGCCTTCGCAACGCAGGTTCGGCGAGCAATCGGTCGATGCCAAATTTCACGGCGCGGTCGCCCTGGCGCGCGGCGCCTGGGTTGGCTCGGAGAGTGCGACGACGAATCCGGCGGCGGCATGGAAATCGGGCTGCGCACCGGCGTGGCGGGTCGCCCAGTAGCTCAACGAACCATCACTTGATTCGATCACCGCAGCCGGCCCGAGCCGCCAACCGACCGTCGCTCCAGCGGGCAACTGGGCCCGCGCCTGAATCAGCAAGTGCTCGCCGCCGGGTGGGCGCACCGCGACGCTGATCGGCTGCTGGAGCCATGGGCTCTGGCCCTGGCGATAGGCGTCGAAACGATACGCGGCCCAGTCGCCGGAGGGCGAGAAATTGAATTCCAGATAGGATTGTTCGTCGTCGCGGCGCGCGAACAATTCGAGGCAGGTGTGGCGCCACAGTTCATCGCGGCGTTGCGGGCTGGGTGAATGCGGCGGCAGGCGCAGGCCCTGCAGGTCGCCCTGCAGCAGGTAGTCGAGCCTCAACAGACCCGCCGCGCTCAGGGTCCCCGACACGGACAGCGCGTGGAGCGGACTCGCGCCGCAGGCCGGGTGCGGCAGCAGGGGCAGGTCGCGAAACTCGGCAAGGGCAGCTGTGGTCACGGCGGGCAACGCTACGCAATTGCGTGACGCAGCGCAATTGCGTCTGCCCTGGCAGTCAGGGCGCTGCCGCGCCCGCGATCGCCAGCTGCGCCCGGGCGACGGCCGGGCGCGCGTCGTGCTGGTACGCCCAGGGCAGGGCGTGGAGCCGGCAGAGCAACGCGCTCACGAAGCGGTCCTGCTGTCGCCGCGCCACTCGCACCGGGAGGCCATGGTCGAGAATCGCAAAATAGACCGTGCCGAAATCGCCGGTGGAGAGGGCGCCGATGAGAGCGCTCGCGCCATAGTCGC
>JAYUZI010000157.1:0-6803 GCA_043751915.1 Gammaproteobacteria bacterium
TGGGCGCGATGCCCAACAGATCGTCATGAACGACGCCAACAGCGCGCTGTCCAGTGTCAACGGCGTCAACCTCGACGAGGAGGCGGCCAATCTGATGCGCTTTCAACAGGCCTACCAGGCCGCTGCGAAGATTATCGGAGTGGCCAACACCGTGTTTCAGAGCCTGTTGGACGCCACGAGGTAAGTCATGCGCATCTCAACTTCGGCCATCTACCAGTTGAAAGTACAGAACCTGCTTGAGCAGCAGGCCGCGCTGTCCAAGACTCAAAGCCAGATCGCCACCGGCAAGCGGGTGCAGACGGCGGCCGACGACCCGGTGGCGGCGGCGCAGCTCAGCAAGCTGGCCGATACACAGGCACAGGCAGAACAGTTCGGGAAGAACAGCGCGCTGGTCACAAATCGCCTGCAGACCGAAGAGCAGGCCCTGGCGGACGCCCATGCGGTGCTGCAGCGGGCTCGCGAACTGGTCCTCCAGGCCAACACGGCGACATTGAGCGACGGCGATCGCGCCTCGATCGCCACCGAATTGAAATCACGGCTCGACGAGTTCATGAGCATTACCAACCGCAAGGACGCCAATGGCGAATACCTGTTCGCGGGTTACGCGGGAGGCACGCAGCCCTTCTCCCGGGGGCAGGCCGGCGCGGTCAACTACCTCGGTGACAGCGGCGCCCGTTCGGTACCGGTCGGCGCCGGGCTGTCGGTTCAGGACAGTGATACCGGCAGCCACGTGTTCATGAGCGTTCCGGCCGGCAACGGGCTGTTCACCACTGCTGCCAGTGCCGCCAATACCGGCAGTGGTGTCATTGATGCCGGGTCGATCAACAACCGCGGCGGCTGGGTGGCGGGCGTCTTTACGGTAGGATTCACCAGCGGCAGTGCCTGGCAGGTCACCGACAGCAGCAACGTGGTGGTGGCCAGCGGCAACTACACCAGCGGCGGCGCGATCGCCTTCAACGGGGTCCAGGTAAGCATCATCGGTGCGCCCGCCGCCGGCGACACCTTTACGGTTGCCACTGCCGGCATCCGCGATATGTTCAGCACCCTTGATGGCATCACTACCGCGCTGCAGGGTGGCGCCAGCAACGACGCGCTGCGCGCGCAGCTCAATTCCTCGCTCAACGGATCGCTGCAGCAACTTGATCAGGCGTCGGAACAACTGCTTACAGTGCGCTCGCAGGTGGGAGCACGCCTGTCGACGCTCGATGACGCGGACGGCGCCCGACAGGCGCAGCTCACCGACCTGCAGATCAGCACCGGCCAGCTCGTCGGACTCGACTACGCCGCGGCGGTCTCGAAGATGAGCCAGCAGACCGTGGCGCTGCAGGCGGCGCAGCAGTCCTTCGCCTCGATTGCGAAACTGTCACTGTTCAACTACCTGTGATTTTGTGACGCAGTCGACGAAATACCGGGTTTTGCCTCTCAAGCGGCTCAAGTTTGCCGTCGGTTCATCCGATAGCGCTCACGAACGGGCAGACGATCGGTTGATCGGCGACCCAAATGGCAAGCGCTATGGGCAGTGGTCCGGGCGCCACGGTAACCAACAGGAGAAGTTTCAATGGCTCTCATGATCAACACGAACGCGATGTCGCTGAATGCCCAGCGCAATCTGACGACTTCGCAAAGCAGCCTCGCGCAATCACTGCAGCGCCTGTCGTCAGGTCTTCGCATCAACAGCGCCAAGGATGACGCTGCCGGTCTCGCGATCGCCTCGCGCATGACCACCCAGATCAACGGTCTCGACCAGGCCCAGCGCAATGCCAATGACGGCATTTCGCTGTCCCAGACCACGGAAGGCGCTCTTCAGGAAGTGACCAACAACCTGCAGCGCATCCGCGAACTGGCCGTGCAGTCGGCCAACGCGACGAATTCTTCCTCGGACCGGCAGGCGCTGGACCAGGAAGTGCAGCAGCGGCTGGCGGAAATAGACCGCATCGCCCTGCAGACCTCGTTCAACGGCCAGAAGGTGCTCGACGGCTCCTTCGGTACCGCTACCTTCCAGATCGGCGCCAACGTTGGCGAATCGATCGGCGTAAACCTCTCTACCAGCGTGCGCACCAGCGCCATCGGTCGTACCGCCGACTATGTCGGCAACGGCACCGTGTATGACTCGACGAAGGCCGTGGGCCAGCAGGGCGCCGGCGTGGTCACAGGCACGAACCTGACTTCAGGCTCGCTCAAGATCGCCATTGGTACGAACGCTGCCATCTCGGTCGGTGCTTCCTCGGCCGGTACGGGCGCAGGCCAGGCGGCGGGCAGCGCTTACGCCAAGGCAGCGGCGATCAACTCCGCGGGCATCCCGAACCTGACGGCGACGGCGCAGTCGAGCGTACAGGCGGCCTGGGCTGACGTGACCGCCGCGGGTTACGGTTTGACGATCAACGGTGTGACGATCCAGAACAACTATGACGGTTCAGCCACGACCCTGACGGGTGACGCGGCGGCCGCTTCGATCAATGCCAACACGGGCGCCACGGGTGTGACCGCCAGCTTCGACACGGGCGTACTGACGCTGTCGGCCGCTGATGGTCGCAACATCGTCGTCGGTCAGACGCTAGGCGCCGCGACGGCAAACCTTGGGTTGCACGGCACTGCGGCCGGTACCAATAATACCGTGAACACGGCGTTGAACTTCGACCAGGCCATAAGTACTACGGCGACAAACACCGCCGTGGGTTCAGTGCACCTGGTTGCGCTCGATACGGTCACGCTGAGCGGCGCGGGCGCAGTGGCGATCGGCTATACCGCCAACACGCTGTCACTGGGCAACGCGGCCCTCAACAGCGCTTCGGTGGCATCGGTCGCCAAGGCGAACGCAACGATCAACGCGATCGACGCGGCGCTGACCTCGGTCAGTTCACTGCGCAGCACCTTGGGCGCCATACAGGGCCGCTTCGAGTCGGTTGTCAGCAGCCTGCAGACGGCCTCTGAGAACCTCTCGTCCTCGCGCTCACGCATCCAGGATGCGGACTTCGCGGCCGAGACTGCCAAGCTGACGCGTGCGCAGATCCTGTCACAGGCAGGTACCGCCATTCTCGCGCAGGCCAATGCGGCCCCGCAGAGTGTGCTCAAACTCCTGCAGTAATGGGCTGACGGCAAGGCAAGCAGACCCATGAACCGGCTCGCAGGAGTCAGGTTGGGCGGAGACCGGCGCAAGCCGGTCTCCGTCTTTGTGGAATCGAGTCATGAGCAGTGACATCAGTACAGTCAGCAGCGGGACGGGCGGCGCGCCCGTCGTTCCCGCGGCCGCCCAGCCGGCCGCGCAACCGCTCCCCGGATCGAGGCCGGATCCCCATCCGGCGGCGACCGACGTCCTGCAGCGGGCCGCCGAGCGCGTGGTGGCGGCCATGGCGGACGGCGGCGTGAGTTTCAATTCCACGATCGACAAGCAGAGCGGCATGACGATCGGGCGCATTTTCAACAAGGCCAGCGGCGAGCTGGTGCGGCAGATACCCAGCGAAGAGGCCGTGCACGTGGCCCAGCTGCTGCGCCAGGACGAGCAGCATCTGCTCGTCGATCTGCGGGCCTAGGGCCGGACAGGACCCATAGCGAACATGACCACCAACAGTACCACCGGCGCCGGGCTCATTCAGTCACTGGGCGTGGGCTCCGGCCTGAACATCCAGTCGCTGGTGACACAATTGGTTGGCGCCGACCGGGCACCGGTCGAGGCGCGCCTGACGCGCCAGACACAGACCATCGCCACGCAGCTGTCGGCGATGGGCGCACTCAAGGGCGCGCTGTCCGCCTTCCAGTCGGCGCTTGCGCCGCTGGCCACGACCGCGAATTTCCAGGTCATGGCGGCGAAGTCGGCGGATGAGACAGTGTTTACGGCCAGCGCCACCACTGGCGCGGTCGCGGGCAGCTACGGCATCGAAGTGCGGCAGCTCGCCCAGCCCGAGCAGCTCCTGTCCAAGGCCTTTGCCGGGGGCGCGAAGGGCGCGGTGGGTACTGGCACGCTGCACCTCACGCTCGGCAGCGCCGGCTTCGATGTGGCGATCGCCGCCGGCGCCAATACGCTGGCGGACGTCCGCGACGCGATCAATGGCGCGAGTGGCAACACCGGCGTGCACGCGACGTTGGTCTACGGCGTGAGTGGCGCCCAGCTGGTGCTTACTTCGGCGCAGACCGGCGCGGCCAACACCATCCGGGTGAGCGCCAACGGCGGCGACGGCGGCCTGGCGCAGCTGAGCTTCGACGGTACCGCCGGCGGCAACTACGCCGAAGCACAGGTGCCGCAGGACGCAATCGCCATGATCTCGGGCGTGGAGCACCACAGCGCCAGCAACGTGCTCGACAAGGCTATCGATGGCATTTCCCTGAACCTGAAGGCTGCCAAGCCCGGCACCACGGTAAACCTGGCCGTGAGCGACGACCAGGCAGCGGTAATGGATAACGTCCAGAAGCTCGTTGTCGCCTTTAACGCCATGCAGGGTCAGTTCCATTCGCTCGGCGACTACAACGCGGCCACCAAGAAGGGCGGCCCGCTGCTCGGCGACTGGCTGCTCAACGGCGCCCAATTTCAGCTTACCCGCGGCATGACCGACCGGGTCGCGGGTCTCGGCAACGGCCCGTCCTCGCTGGCCGCGGTCGGCATCACCACCGGTGCTGACGGCTCGCTGAGCATCGATTCAGGCAAGCTCCAGACCGCGCTCAAGGCCGACAGCGGCAGCGTGGCGCACCTGTTCAGCGGCGACAACGGCATCGCCAGGCGGCTCGGCACGGTCCTCGACGGCATGCTCTCCGCCGGCGGTGCTATTGCGGCGCGCGACGCCAATCTCGCCACGGCGCAGAAAGACATCACGCAGCAGTCAGCGCGGCTCAATGCGCAGATGGCGGTGGTGCAGCAGCGCTACCTGACGCAGTTCAATGCGCTCGACGCGCTGCTGTCGCAGCTGCAGTCGACTTCGAACTACCTCACGCAACAGCTCGGCAACGCCGCCAAGATCGGCAACGGCAACACGGGCTAGGCCGGCGCGGCTCAAGTCACCAGCGTGCTGGCCGTTACCAATTCCAGCATCGCTGGAGTATCCATGGCCGCCCACAACAGCAAGCTCGCTGCCTACCAGAGCGTCGCCGTACACGGTGGCATCGCAGCCGACGATCCGCATCATCTGGTCCTGATGCTGATGGACGGCGCCATCCATCGCATCGCGGCGGCACGCGGCTGCCTGGAGCGGCGCGACCTGGCGCAGAAGGCGCAGCTCCTGCAGCGCGCCGTCGCCATCATCGCCGAGCTGCGCGGCAGCCTCGATCATCAGCAGGGCGGCACGTTGGCGCAGAATTTGGCGGAACTCTACGAATACATGACACGCCAGCTGCTGCGCGCCAATGCGGAAAACAAGGCGCATTTCCTCGACGAAGTGACCGGGCTGCTCGGCGAAGTGCGCGCTGCCTGGGTTGCCGTGCCAATGGCCTTGAAGAGTGCTGGCGCCGGCGGCTAGAGCGCCCGGCGCATTGGTACTAGAATGCACCGTGATCGGGGCGAGCGCGGCCACCCGCCGCGCGAGGAAGGTGCAGCATGTTTGAGGGCGTCGATACCGTAGTCCTGCGTAACGAGCTTGCCTATCAGGACACGCTGCCGCTGAACTGGGAGCCGCTGGCGCGGCCGCTCGACGCGTTCCGGCTCGGCACGCTCGAAGAGGCGAATGTCCTGCTGCTGCAGGCCTGCGTGGCGGTGGAAGAGCATCCGTTGCGCGACAAGAACGAAGACCTGCATCCGTTCTCGAATGAGCTGGCGCGCCTCGATTTCAAGCTCAATCTGCTGCTGCAGATGGTTGGCACGCTGGTCAACAAGACGCCGGCGGTCGATGCGGTGCCGGTGCAATTCAATGCACTTGGCGCCTCCTGGCACACGCGCGGCACGGCTCCGGCGGTGGGTTCGCAAGGGCTCCTGCACATCCGCCTGCGCGGCGCACTGGTGCAGACGCTCGATCTGTACGCGGAAATCACCGACAGCGAGGGCGGGGCGGTGAGTGCGAAGTTTCTTAAGATGCCGCCCGCCGCTGGCGAGCTGATGCAGCAGCTGTGCTTCCTCCGGCACCGCAAACAGGTGGCCGGATCGCGTAAATCCCGCAACAAGCAGTAGAACTGTGAGCCACGGCTCGTTTTTGACGTGACCTAATCCGCAGTGTTTTCCATAACACGGGAATAACCTCTCTGCACGCCCGGATTCCGGGCAGCCAGGGAGCGCAGATGAGCAACAAGGATCCGACGGCGACAGCAGCGGTAGCGCTGCCCACCGGTCATTCCGTTGCCATCCAGCGCGTCAACCGCCTCATCCGGCAGGTGGCCGCTTACGACAGCAATGTGCTGATCCTCGGCGAGTCGGGCACCGGCAAGGAAGTCGTCGCCCGCGCGATCCACGACAGCTCGCCGCGCCGGCTCCGTCCATTCATCCCCATCAACTGCGGTGCCATCCCCAGCGAACTGCTCGAGAGCGAACTGTTCGGCCACGAGAGAGGCTCCTTCACCGGCGCGCTCAGCACCCGCAAGGGGCGTTTCGAGCTGGCCGAAGGCGGCACGATATTTCTCGATGAAATCGGTGACATGAACCCGGTGATGCAAGTCAAGCTGCTGCGCGTGCTGCAGGAGCGGGTGTACGAGCGCGTTGGCAGCTGTAGTTCGCAGCACTGCAATGTGCGGATCATCGCCGCGACGCACCGCAATCTTGAAGAGCGCATCGCGCAGGGCACGTTCCGCGAAGATCTCTATTACCGGCTGAACGTCGTGCCGGTGGAAATGCCGCCGCTCCGGGAGCGGCTTGCCGATCTGCCGCTGCTGATCACTACGCTCGGTGCGCG
>JAYUZI010000158.1:0-3270 GCA_043751915.1 Gammaproteobacteria bacterium
GGGAGCTGAGAATCGCATGGAACTGAACAGCACCGAAGAGATCCTCGCCGAAGTGCGCGCCGGGCGCATGGTCGTCATCATGGACGACGAGGATCGCGAGAACGAGGGCGACCTGCTGATGGCGGCCGAGAAAGTGACCGCCGCAGATATCAATTTCATGGCGCGCTTTGGCCGCGGCCTGATCTGCCTGACGGTGACGCCCGAGCGCTGTGCGCAGCTGCGGCTCCCACTGATGGTGACCGAGACCAATCGCGACCAGCGCACCAATTTCACGCTCTCGATCGAAGCGGCCGAAGGGGTGACTACCGGCATTTCCGCCTACGACCGCGCACACACGGTACGCACCGCGGTGCGGCCCGAGGCGCGCGCCGAGGACCTGCGCCAGCCTGGCCACGTGTTTCCGATCATGGCGCAGCCCGGCGGCGTGCTGACGCGCGCCGGCCACACCGAGGCCGGGTGCGACCTGGCGCGGCTGGCGGGCTTCGAGCCCGCGGCGGTGATCGTCGAGGTCATGAATGAGGACGGCACCATGGCGCGCCGTCCGCACCTGGAGGAATTCGCGCGCGCGCACCAGCTCAAGATCGGCAGCATCGCCGACCTGATCCGCTACCGGCTGCGCAACGAGCGCTCGGTGGAGCGGATTGCGGAGCAGAGCGTCGCCACTGAGCACGGCAAGTTCCACCTCTATGCCTATGAGGACCACGTCAATCGCGACGTGCACCTGGCGCTGGTGCACGGCGTGCTTGCTGAAGCGGCGACGCCGCTGGTGCGCGTACACCTCGTCGACACCTTGCGCGACGTGCTCGGCGTGCGGGACGCGAGCAATGGCTGGACACTGCGCGCCGCTCTGGCGCGCATCGCCAGCGCTCCGTGCGGGGTGGTCGTGATCCTGCGCCAGAGTGAGTCGCCACGTGAGCTCGCCGATGCCGTGCGCGTATCGGCGCGTCCAGAGGACGCCGCCGAGCGCACGCGCGCGCACACTGGCACCGTGCTGCGCACCATCGGTGTCGGAGCGCAGATTCTGCAAGACCTCGGCGTACGGCGCATGCAGGTCCTGTCCGCGCCCAAGCACGTGCACGGTCTGGCGGCGTTTGGCCTGGAGATCGTCGGCTACATCGGCAACGGCCCCTAGCGTCGTCCGATATACTCGTCCCATGGGAAAAGTCGCCGCATCGGGGCCGCTGAGCGCCGCCGGCTTGCGCGTCACGGTAGTGGCCGCACGCTACAACGCCGAACTCGTCGAGCAGCTCATCAGTGGCGCACGCCTGGCGTGGCTTGAAGCCGGAGGCCAGGCCGACGCGCTGCGCGTCGAGCGTGTGCCGGGCGCCTTTGAGCTGCCGCTGGCCGCGCAGGCGCTGGCGCTGGACGGCAGCTGCGACGCGCTGGTGGCGCTCGGTTGCGTGATACGCGGTGACACGCCGCACTTTGACATCGTGGCCGGCGAATGCGCGCGCGGCCTGCAGCAGGTGATGCTGAGCACTGGCGTACCGGTCGCCTTCGGCGTGCTGACCACGGAAAACCTGGCCCAGGCGCAGCAGCGCGCCGCGCCCGGCGCGCAAAACAAGGGCGCGGAAGCGTTGCAGACGGCGCTGGTGATGGCGCGCTTGCTGCGCGGCCTCTAGCCGGCGCGCGCGCATGGCTGGCAATTTCAACCCGCGGACCGCGGCGCGGGCCCTGGCGCGACGCCTCGCGGTACAGGCGCTGTACCGCTGGCAGCTCAACGCCGCACCCTGGCAGGATCTGCTCACCGAGTTCTCGAGCGATGCGGACATGGCGCGCGCCGACGGCGAGTACTTCAGGACACTGGTACGCCAGGCCGTCGAGCAGCACACGGAGCTCGACGTCGCACTGACACCGTTCCTGGCGCGCAGCCCCGCGGTACTCGACCCCATCGAGCACGCCGTACTGTTGGTCGCCAGCGTCGAGCTGCAGCACCAGCCACAGGTGCCCTATCGGGTGGTCATCGACGAGGCGGTTGGGCTCACGCGCCGTTTCGGCGCCACCGACGGGCATAAATTTGTCAACGCCGTGCTCGATCGTGCCGCGCGCAGCTGGCGCCCGGACGAACGCTAGTCAGGCGCGCACCACGCGCGCCCTTCGGAGGCCGGCTGGATGTCCCACGACGAACAAGCAGTCATCGAGCGGTTCTTTCGCCACCTCGGCGCGGTGCGCACCGACGTGGTGCTGGGCATCGGCGATGACGCGGCGCTGCTGCGGCCGCAGCCCGGCTTTGAACTGGTGCTGACAACCGACGCACTGATCGAGCGGGTGCATTTCCTGCCCGGCAGTCCGCCGCGCTCGCTGGGGCACCGCGCGCTGGCAATAAACCTGAGTGACCTAGCGGCTATGGGCGCTACGCCCGCCTGGGCCTTGTTAGCGCTGACGCTGCCGGAGATCGACGAGGCATGGCTCGGCGAGTTTGCCGCGGGCTTTGGTGTGTTGGCGCGTGTGCACGATGTGGCCCTGGTGGGCGGTAATTTGAGCCGCGGTCCGCTCTCCGTGACCGTGCAGCTTACTGGCCAGGTACCGGCCGGTACGGCGTTACGGCGCCGCGGCGCGCAGGCGGGCGATGGGGTTTGGGTGAGTGGCACCGTGGGCGACGCGGCGTTCGGCCGCGCCGCACCGCAAGCTGGCGCCGGATCGAGCGCCGACTGGCTGCGCGCGCGCTTCGAATATCCGACGCCGCGGATTGCGCTGGGCGAGGCGCTGCGCGGCGTCGCCAGCGCCTGCATCGATCTGTCCGACGGACTGCTGGCCGATCTACCGCGACTTGCCGCGGCCAGTGGCTGCGGCGCACTACTAGACGTCGATCAGCTGCCGGTCTCTGCGGCCTTGCGGGCGCTCGCCGGCGCGAGCGCGTGGCAGCACGCGCTCGCGGGCGGCGAGGATTACGAGCTGTGCCTGGCCGCGCCGCCAGCGCGTGCGGCGGCACTGGAGGCCGTCGCCGCCCGGCTCGCCGTACCGCTCAGCCGTTGTGGCCAACTGCGGCCGGCGGCTGGCCTGGAGCTACGGCGGGGCGCCGCCGTGATCCAGTTCTCGCAATCCCCGTTCGATCATTTTGCCCCCTAGAACCGCGACTTATTGCATCGGCCGCGGGGCGTTTGGGATCCGTATCACAGATCGCCGGCAGGGCTCTCCGTATCCTCGAGCCACACCAATAAGCGCTCTATCCGGATCGGTCCAGAAGATGGCAGTGTCAGCAGCCGTAAGCCCCTCATTGCGAGCCATACCCGAGCGGATTGGCAAGTATCTCATCATCAATGAAGTGGG
>JAYUZI010000159.1:0-2985 GCA_043751915.1 Gammaproteobacteria bacterium
CAACAGGCGGTTGACGGACCGCGGTTGGCTGCGGCCCTGCAGGCGCAACTCGACGATGCGCCGCGGCGGGCGATGCTCGACATCCGGTTCCGCGCCATCCACGCCAGTCTGCGTCAGGACGGCGCGGCCCGGGCCGCCAACGCGGTGCTCGAATTGATCGCCGCGAGCTGATGTCGGGGCTGCTGCTGGCCGGTGTCGATGAGGCGGGCCGCGGGCCGCTCGCCGGCCCGGTGGTCGCCGCCGCGGTGGTGCTGGATCCGCAGCGGCCGATCGCGGGGCTGCGCGACTCAAAAAAGCTGAGTCCGCAACGCCGGGCGCAGCTGGCCTTGCTGATCCGCGAGCGCGCCATTGCCTTTGGCGTCGGCGTCGCCACGCCTGGGGAAATCGACACGCTCAACATCCTGCAGGCGACGCTGCTGGCCATGCGCCGCGCGCTGCAGGCGCTGGCGGTCAGGCCCAGCCACATCATCATCGACGGTAACAAGGCGCCGCATCTTTCTGATCTGTTTGGAGATTGCCAGATTGAAACGCTGGTTCGCGGCGATGATCTGGTGCCGGCAATCAGCGCGGCGTCCATAATCGCCAAGACTTGGCGCGATGCCCGCATGGCCGAACTCGACCTGCAATATCCCGGTTTCGGCCTCGCGCAGCACCAGGGCTACCCTACTGCAGCCCACCTTGCGGCCCTGGCGCGCCTGGGGCCGTCACCGATTCATCGGCGGAGCTTCGCTCCGGTAAGATCGCTACTACCCCATGACAGCGAACTTCGTACACCTCCGCCTGCACACTGAGTTCTCGCTCGTCGACAGCGTCGTGCGCGTCGATGAACTCGTGGAGGCGGTGGCCGCGGCGCTCATGCCCGCGGTCGGCGTGAGCGACGCGGGCAATCTCTTTGCGATGGTGAAGTTCTATCGCGCCGCCCTCGCGCGCGGCGTGCAACCCATCATCGGCGTCGACCTGCGGATCAAGGAGGGTGCCGACCCGCAGGGGCCTTCGCAGATCACGCTGTTGTGCCAGAACCTCACCGGGTATCGCAATCTCACACGACTGGTCTCGCGTGCCTGGCTCGAGGGACAGGTCAAGGGCGAGCCGCTGATCGAGCGCAGCTGGCTGACCGGCGCCACCACCGAGGGGCTTATCGCGCTCTCCGGGGCGCAGCAGGGCGACCTGGGCCGCGCGTTGCAGCAGGGGCGCGTGGCGCAGGCGGAACAGGCGCTCGGGGCCTGGCTGGCGCTGTTCGGCGATCGTTTCTACATCGAGGTGCAGCGCATCGGCGCGCCGGGCGAGGACGCGTACGTGCCGGCCGCGCTGGCGCTGGCAGCCGCGCGCCGCGTGCCGGCAGTGGCCACCAACGACGTGCGCTTTCTCACCCCCGGGGATTTCGAAGCGCACGAAGCGCGCGTGTGCATACACGACGGGGCGTTGCTGGCCGATCCGGCGCGGCCGCGCCGCTACACGCCGCAGCAGTTTCTGCGCACGCCGGAGCAGATGCGCGAGCTGTTTCCGGAAGCGCCCGCGGTGCTCGCCAACAGCGTCGAGATCGCGCGCCGCTGCAGCCTGATGCTGCGCCTCGGCGAGGCGCGGTTGCCGGTTTTCCCGGTGCCAATTGTGACTACGCCAGAGCAGTACCTCCGGGACGCCGCCTCAGTTGGCCTGGCCGCGCGCCTCTCGGCCGCGCCGCCCGCCGCGGGTGGCGCGCAGCGCTACCAGGAGCGACTGGCCGCCGAGCTCGCGGTGATCTGCCCGATGGGCTTCGCCAGCTACTTCCTGATCGTCGCTGATTTCATCGACTGGGCGCGCAACAACGGCGTGCCGGTCGGGCCGGGGCGCGGCTCGGGTGCCGGGTCGCTGGTGGCCTATGCGCTGCGCATCACGGACATCGACCCGCTGCGCTACGACCTGCTGTTCGAGCGCTTCCTCAATCCCGAGCGCGTCTCGATGCCGGATTTCGACATCGACTTCTGCATGGTGGGGCGCGATCGGGTGATCGAGTACGTCGCGGCCAAGTACGGGCCGGAACGCGTATCGCAAATCATTACCTACGGAACCCTCGCCGCCAAAGCCGTGGTGCGCGACGTCGGCCGGGTGCTCGGCCACCCCTACGGGATGGTCGATCGCATCGCCAAGCTCGTGCCCTTCGAGCTCGAGATGACGCTCGACAAAGCGCTCGAGAAGGAGCCCGAGCTCAAGCGCCTGTATCGCGACGACGAGGAAGTGCGCACGCTCATCGACATGGCGCGCTCGCTCGAGGGCCTGACGCGCAATGCCGGCAAGCATGCCGGCGGCGTGGTGATCGCCCCCTCGGTGCTCACGGATTTCGCGCCGCTGTACTGCGAGGAGGGCGGCGCCAACGTCGTTACGCAGTTCGACAAGGACGACGTCGAGGCCGCCGGGCTGGTCAAGTTTGACTTCCTTGGGCTGCGCACGCTGACGGTGCTCGACTGGGCCGTGCGCGACATCAACGCCGCGCGTGCCCTGGCGGGCGAGGCGCCGCTCGAGCTGACGCGCCTGCCGATGGACGACGCGGCTACCGTTGCGCTGCTCAAGAGCTGCCGCACCACGGCCGTGTTCCAGCTCGAATCGCGCGGCATGAAGGACCTGATCCGCCGGCTCCAGCCCGATTGTTTCGAGGACATCATCGCGCTGGTCGCGCTGTTCCGGCCAGGACCGCTCCAGTCGGGCATGGTCGAGGATTTCATCAGCCGCAAGCACAGCCGCAACGTGCAGCCGATCGATTACCTGCACCCGGACCTGCAGTCGATCCTGACGCCGACCTACGGCGTGATCCTCTACCAGGAACAGGTGATGCAGATCGCGCAGGTGCTGGCCGGCTACACGCTCGGCGGCGCCGACCTGCTGCGGCGCGCGATGGGCAAGAAGAAACCCGAGGAGATGGCCAAGCAACGGAGCGTCTTCATCGACGGGGCGGTGGCCCGGGCGGTGCCGCGCGCCCGTGCCGAGTACATCTTCGACCTGATGGAAAAG
>JAYUZI010000160.1:0-16472 GCA_043751915.1 Gammaproteobacteria bacterium
GCTCACCTACGACCCGGTCAACGGCCGGCGCGTGTACGTGAACGGCAACTTCACCGGCGACATGGACGCCGAGAAGGGCGGCACGGTGGGTAACTGGGACGACACCTTCATATTCCTGCTCGGCAACGAGACCTCGGGCAATCGCAAGTGGCAGGGCACGATCCGCTTTGCCGCGGTCTTCAACAAGGCGCTGACGCAGGAACAGATCCAGCAGAATTTCGCCGCCGGCGTCGGCGAGCGTTACTTCCTGCTATTCAATGTCAGCGCCCTGACCGGCGTGAGCCAGGCCTACGTGATGTTCGAGGTCAGTCGCTACGACAGCTACAGCTACCTGTTCTCGAAACCGACGTTTATCAGCCTCGATCCGGCCGCAATGCCGGGCAGCATCGTCATCAAGGGGATGCGTATTGGCGTGAACGGCGCCGAGGCGAAGGTGGGCCAGGCCTACGCGCCGCTCGACACGGTCGTCAGCGATGTCAACTACACGCCTGGCGTCGGGCAGAAGCTCTCCGCAGTAGGCACAGTCATTGCGCTCGAGAAGGGGCCGGACTCCGACCTCTTCTTCCTGAGCTTCGACCAGATCGGCAGCAGCATGCACGTGCGCACCGAGCCGGCCGCCCCGCAGCCGGCCACCCCGGCCGACAAGCCGGAGGCTTCGCAGCTCGGCGTGCGTGTGTTCAGCGAGCTCAACGCCTCGATGGCCGAGATCACCGGCGTGTCGATGAACGATCCGGGCGTCAAGGCCACCTATAGCCTGGTCGAGCAGCAATTGCCGGGCGTTCCCACCATCGAGTCGTTCGTGGCTTCGCATCAGGTCGGCGTGGCGCAGCTGGCGATTCAGTATTGCGACGCCCTGGTCGAGTCGGGGCTGGCCGCGAGCTTCTTCCCGGGGCTCAACCTGGCAGCGTCGCCGGCGACCGCCTTCGCGGATACCAGCGCGCTGATCAATCCGCTGCTCGCCAAGGGCGTCGGCACCAACATCGCGACGCAGCCGACGGACCTTGAGGTGCGTGCAGAACTCAACAGTCTGGTCACCCGGCTCGGAAGCTGCGGTGCCGGTTGCGCAGCCGATCGCACCAAGACCATCACCAAGGCGGCCTGCGCCACCGTGCTCGGCAGCGGCGCCTTGCTCATCAAGTAATTGCGGCCACCAGGACAACGAGGCTAGACATGAAGATCCGACGCAAACAGGCCCTGGGGTTGAACGATCCGCTCCGGCACGCCGACCATCCGCGACCGGTCACGCGGCGCGAATTCCTGGGTCAGGGCTTTGTCACAGGTAGTATCGCGCTGGCCGGAGCCTCGGCATTCAGTCTGTTCGCGAATCCGCGCGCGGCCTACGCCGCACTGTCGCCGGACATCGCCGCGCTCAAGAACGCGCCATGCAACATCGTGCCGGGCGCTGGCAAGATTCCTTTCATCTGTTTCGATCTGGCGGGCGGCGCCAACATCGCCGGCTCGAACGTGCTGGTCGGCCAGCAGGGCGGGCAGCTCGATTTCCTCTCGACCGCCGGCTACAGCAAGCTGGGGATACCCGGCAACATGACCCCGAACTCCTCGATCGGTGCCGGCAGCTTCGTCGACCGACAGCTCGGCCTGGCTTTCCACGGCGACAGCGCCTTCCTGCGCGGCATACTCGAGCGCACCGCGGTCACGACCCGCGCCAACGTCAATGGCACGGTCATTCCGGCGCTCAGCCAGAACGATACCGCCAACAACCCGCACAATCCGATGTACGGCATTTACTCCACCGGTGCGCTGGGCGACCTGCTGCCGTTGATTGGTTCCTCCAGCTCGGATTCGGGCGGCAACTCGCTGGCGCCTTCCTACATGATGGACACCACCGCGCGGCCGACCAAGGTCGACCGCTCTTCTGACGTCACCGGCCTGGTCGACACCGGCAAACTGGTCGGGCTCCTCAGCCAGGCCGACGCCACGGCGGTGCTCGAATCGATGGAGCGCATCAGCAAGAAGAAAATCGACAACACCACGATGCGCAGCGATTTGAGCGCCGACGCCGTGGTCAAGGACCTGGTGCAGTGCGGCTACGTCAAGGCCGCCGACCTCGCCGACCGCTATGGCAACGCCAAGCAGGCGCTCGATCCGGATATCGATCCGCTGATCGTGGGTCCGAGCGGCATATTCACGCAGGCCGAATACGACGGCGACTCGGAGATCCGCTAGACCGCGGCCGTCATGAAGATGGTGATCAACGGCTACGCCGGCGCCGGCACAATTGAAATGGGCGGCTTTGATTACCACACCGGCGACCGCTCCACGGGCGAGATGCGCGATTTCCGCGCCGGTCGCTGCATGGGCGCCTGTATCGAATACGCGGCGCGCCGCCACATGCCGCTGATGCTCTATGTGTTCAGCGACGGTTCGCTGTCCTCGAACGGCATGATCGACAACTCGGCGGCGGGCCGCGGCAAGGGCGTGTGGACCGGCGACAACCAGTCGACGGCCGCGGCGTTCTTCCTGGTCTACGACCCCAACGGGCCGATCACGGCGATCAGCAACCAGATCGGCCACTACACTGCGGACGGTTCGGTGGCGAGCACCGGCAGCCCGGGCGCCAACGCCGTCAACCTGCTCGCCGAGATGGTGGTGCTCAACTACATGGCGCTACACGGCCAGGCAGGGGGCTTCCAGCCCTTGCGCTGGGCCGGTAACGTCAGCACCGGCCTCGGCAGCAGCGGCAGTTACGCCAGCCTTATCGGCATGCCGCAGATCGTGTCAGGGAAAGTGGCGCCTACCTGACGGGCGCGCCCGCGCGCCGCTGTCGCCCATTAACGACGCTCGTGGTGGTTCCACGCGCGGCGATCTTCCCGCATTCTTCCCGCCTTCAAAGCCGCACGCTGTGTGACCTCCGTCATACGGCCGCAATGCGCCTATCGCTTCCGGAGCACAGATGATGTCAAATGGGCGCAGTGACGCCATGAGATTTAGCAGACCCCGGGAGCTACCGGTGATCCGTAAGTTTGGACGCTCGTGCGCGCTGGCGTTGCTGGCCGCGGTGCTGGGCGCCAGCGCCGCCAGGGCCGCAACGGTCGGCGATCTGGCGCCCGATTTCGCGCTGCCGGCCGCCGCGGGCGGCAACGTGCGGCTGTCGGAACATCGCGGCGAGGTCGTGCTGCTCACGTTCTGGAGCAGCCGTTGCGCGGTCTGTGTCGCGCAGCTCGCGGCGCTCGGTGAGTTGCAGACGACTTACCGCTCGGCGGGCCTGGTGACGCTGGCTGTCAGTGTCGATGACGACCTGCCGCGTGCGACGCGCTTCGCAAAATCGCACCCGGCACGCTTTCCGCTGTTGTTCGACCGGCGCAAGGAAGTGAGCCGCGTCTACCGGATCGAGCGGCTCCCGACCACCGTGCTGATCGACCGTCGCGGCCGGGTACGTTTCCTGCAAGCCGATGATCGCGGTATTGATAACTCGTACGTCGCGCAGGTGCGCGCGTTGCTTGATGATCCCCTGTGATCGTGAACCACGTGACCACTGCATGTCCTACGGATTCCTCACCATGAGAACTGCATTCACCTGCCGGCGGCTGTCGGCGCTCCCGGCACTGGCGCTGGCCCTTTGCCTGGCCACTCATCCGGCGTTCGGGGCCGAACCGTCCGCCGCCGCGCCGGCCGCAGCGGCGGTCGCGGCGGCGACAGCAGCGGCCACCCCCGCCGCGGGCGGCGATGCCGCTGTCCCCGAGGGCAGCACGCGCGCGCTGGACGAGCAGATCCAGGATCTCAAGCAGTCCGTCGTCGACCTGAACAAGGACCTGTTCGTGCTCGAGGAGGAACTGCTGTTCCCCGCCAACACCCAGGTCGCGGTATTCGTTTCGATGGACGTCGGGCAATTCTTCGGCCTCGATTCGGTGACGCTGCGCATCGACAACCGCGAGGTCAGCAACTACCTGTACACGCCGCGCGAGGTCGCGGCGTTGCTGAAGGGTGGTGTGCAGCGCCTGTACGTCGGCAATCTCAAGGCCGGCGGCCACGAACTGGTCGCGCTGTTCAGCGGCAAGGGACCGAGTGAGCGCGATTACCGGCGCGGTGCCTCGATCAAGTTCGAGAAAGGCGTGGGCGCGAAATACCTGGAACTCAAGATATCCGACCGCGCGCGCCGCCAGCAGCCGGAATTCGAGATCAAGGACTGGGAGTAGGGCGCCAATGCGGCGGCTCGAAGCGCTGATCCTGCTGCTGCTCGGCGGCGTGCTGGCGAGTGGCGCGGCGTGGGCGTCGCAAAAGCCCGCTCCCGACAGCCTGCCCAAGCTCGCGGTCCAGGACCTGCACTACGGCGACGTGCTGTTTCATTTCTATGTGGGCGATGAATTCGAAGCGCTGACGCGCCTGGAAGCCTACGCACACTGGCAGCGCATGCCACACAACGCGCAGGACGCCGCGCTGCTGGCCGGCGGCTTGTATCTTTCGCTTGGCATGCACAACGAAGCGGGCAGGCGCTTTGCGAGCCTGCTGACCGACAAGGTGCCGGTTGCGATCCGCAACCGCGCCTGGTTTTATCTCGCCAAGGTCTGGTATTCGCGCGGTTACTACGATCGCAGCGAAGAATCGCTCGGCAAGATCAGCGGCGAGCTGGCGCCCGACCTGGAAGCGGAACGCCAGCACCTGCTGGCCAACGTGCTGATGCGCCAGAACCGCTTCGATGAGGCCGCAGTGCGGCTGGCTCACTGGCAGGGGCCGCCGGACTGGATGGCCTTCGCGCGTTTCAACCTGGGCGTAGCGCTGGTGCGCCAGAACCGGCTCGCGGAGGCCGATCCCGTCTTGAGCATGGTGGGGACTATGGAGACCTCCGGCAGTGAAATGGCGGCCCTGCGCGACAAGGCCAACTTGGCGCTGGGCTATGCCTGGCTGCAGGCCAACAAGCCGGCCGCCGCGCGCAGCGCGCTCGAGCGGGTGCGCCTGTCGGGACCGTATTCGACACGCGCACTGCTGGGCATGGGCTGGGCCGATGCCCAGCTGGGTCTATTTCGTGAAGCCCTTACGCCCTGGACCGAGCTGCACGAGCGGAACCTGCTCGACGCCGCGGTGCAGGAATCCTACCTGGCGGTGCCCTACGCCTACGGTAAGCTCAACGCGAATGCCCAGGCGGCGGAATTCTACGAATCCGCCATCAAATCGTTCGATGACGAAGCGCAGCGCATCGACGGCGCGGTCGCGCGCATCGGTCAAGGCCACATGCTCGACGACTTGCTCGGTGCCGACCAACAGGCGGACCAGCTGGGCTGGTTCTGGCAACTCAAGCAGTTGCCGGACGCGCCGCAGTCGCGTTACCTGTACAGCTTGCTGGCTGATAACGATTTCCAGGAAGGCCTGAAGAATTACCGCGACCTGGGCTTCCTGGCCGACAGGCTCAAGCACTGGGACGACGGCATGGAAGCGTATCGCGCCATGATCGACACCCGCGAACAGGCCGATGCCGCGCGGCTCCCGCGCGCCGACGCGTTGCTGGCCGACAACGCGCCGGCGAAATTGCTGGCGGCCCGCGCTGCGATCGACTCGCGACTGACGGCAATCGAAACCGGCGCCGATGTCGCCGCGCTGGGTACCGCCGAGGAGCGCGTGCAGTGGGGCAAGGTCCGGCAGCTCGAGAGCGCAGCGGCCGATGCCAGCGGCAAGGACGCCGACTCGCTGCAGACCGAGCACGACAAGATCCGGTTGATGAAGGGCGTGCTGTACTGGCGGCTCGACGCCCAGTTCAAGGAACGTAACTACGCGGCACGGCGCTCGCTGCGTGCGCTCGATGCCCTGCTTAACCAGGCACAGAATCGCTGGGTGCGCGTGCAGCATGCGCGCAGCAGCGTGCCGGGCAACACCGGCGAATTCGCTGCGCGCATTGCCGCGCTCGTCGCTCGCATCGCCGGACTCAAGCAGCAGCTGGCGCAGTCCGCGCAGCAGCAGAACCACTATCTCGAGGAGCTCGCGAGCACAGCGCTGCTCGAACAGAAGGATCGCCTGGCCGCCTACGAGGTGCAGGCGCGCTTCGCGCTCGCCGACATCTACGATCGTGCCACCGCGCCGCCGCCCGCGGCGACATCGGCTCCGCCCGCCACCCGGTCGGTACCGGACGGCAAGAACCCATGACGCCCTGGTTCCCAGTGGCGCTGGTGCTGAGCGCAGTCCTGGCCGGCGGCGTGAGCGCGCCAGTCATGGCGCGGCACAATGCGCAGGCGCCGCCAAAAGTGAAGACCACGGCGACCATCGGCGATCTGCGCAAGCACACTATCGAAGTGCACGCTGACGCGGTCGTCAGCGGCGGCACGGCTAAGGCGATGCAGAGCTACCGCGATTTCCTCAACCTGCAGAATACCGATGCCCGGCTGCGCGCCGAGGCGCTGCGGCGGCTGGGCGACCTGAATCTGGAGTCCGACGAGCTGGAGCGCATGTCCAGCGAAGTGACCCAGCTCGACATGCAGGGCGCGGAGGCCATCAAGCTCTACGGCACGCTGCTCAAGGCCTATCCCGACTATGCGCGCAATGACCAGGTGCTCTACCAGCTGGCGCGTGCCTATGAAACCACGGGCCAGAGCGAACTGGCGCTCGCCACCCTCGAGCGCATCATCAAGTCCTACCCGGCCACCCGCGAGATTGCCGAAGTGCATTTCCGGCGCGGCGAGTTGCTGTTTTCCGCCAAACGTTACCCGGACGCCGAGGCGGCCTACCAGCAGGTCATCACGCGCGGCCCCTACGGATCGACTTTCTACGAGCAGAGCCTGTACAAGCACGGCTGGTCGCTGTTCAAGCAGTCAAAAAACGAGGCCTGCCTGAAGTCCTTCGTGCTGCTGCTCGACCGCACGCTGCTCGATCGCAAGAGCCGCGCGCCGCGGCGCTGGGACAGCCTGTCGCGCGCCGACCGCGAACTGACCGACGACACGCTGCGCGTCATGAGCATCGCGTTCTCCTACCTCGACGGGCCGCAGTCGCTCGACCAGCTGCTGGCCGGGCGCGGGCAAACCCCCTATGCCTGGCTGCTGTACTCGCGGCTGGGCGACCTGTACGTGGCGAAGCAACGCTTCCAGGACGCGGCCAGCACCTACCGGGCCTTCGTGGCGCGCGATCCGGTCGATGAACACGCGCCGACGCTTTCGAACCAGGCGATCGACGCCTATGCCAAGGGCGGTTTCGCCAACCTGGTGGTCGAGGGCAAGGCCGAATACGTGCGCAGCTACGGCTTCAAGGCGCCTTTCTGGCAGGCGCGCGAGCGCAGCGCGTTCCCGGAAGTGGTGGCCGAGCTCAAGACCAATCTCAAGGATCTGGCCCAGTACTTTCACGCCAGCGCGCAGAAATCGAAGCGGCCGGAGGACTATACGGCGGCAGCGCACTGGTATCGTGAACTGCTGGCCATGTTTCCTGATGACGCCGATACGGCCGAAAACAACTACCTGCTTGCTGATGCGCTGTTCGAGAGCCAGCAATACGCCGATGCCGCCACCGAATACGAGCGCACGGCCTATGCCTATCCGGCCGGCACGCGCTCGGCGGCGGCGGGTTACGCCGCACTGGTCGCGCTGCAGAAGCAGGAAGCCCTGGCGGCCCCGGCGGCGCGCGCCGAAGTGCACTCTCGCGCCATGGAATCGGGCGTGCATTTTGCGCAGGTATTCCCCGAGCATCCGGAGAGCGCGGGCGTGCTGACGCGCGCCGCGCAGGATGTATACGCAGCGCACGACCTGCCGCGCGCCATCAAGCTGGCCCAGACACTGCTGGCGCGCGCTCCGCCGGTCGATGCCTCCAAGCAGCGGATCGGCTGGACGATCATCGGCCAGGCCTGGTTCAATCAGGCGGACTACGCGCAGTCCGAGCCCGCCTTCCAGCATGCCCTGCTGGTGACGCAGGTTGGCGCGTCCGAGTACGCCGACCTTACCGAGCGGCTGGCCGCGGCGGTTTACCGCCAGGGTGAAGCGAAGCGCAAGGCCGGCGATGAGGCCGGTGCGGCGGCCGACTTCCTGCGCGTTGCCGCGGTAGCGCCGAGTTCCAAGGTGGTACCAACCGCGCAGTACGACGCGGCCGCGTCGCTAATCAACGCCAAGCAATGGGACCAGGCGATCACGGTGCTCGAGGCCTATCGGCGCGATTACCCGAAGAGCGCATATGCCGCCGACATTACCCGCAAGCTCGCGATCGCTTACGTCGAGGCCGGGCGCGGCGCCCAGGCCGCGCTCGAATTCGAGCGCATTGCGGGCGCTCCGGGCGAAGATGCGGCCGTGGCGCGCGAGGCGACGCTCCGCGCCGCCGATCTTTACGAGAAATCCGGCAACACGACGCGCACAGCGGCGATGCTCGAGCAGTTCGTGGCGCGTTACGCCCAGCCGGTGACCGATGCCGAGGAAGCGCGCGCGCGCCTCGCCGACCTCGCCTCCAAGGGCGGCGACACAGCCGCTGTGAACCACTGGCGCAACGAAATCATCAAGGCGGACGCGCTCGCCGGCGCCCAGCGCACCGATCGGACGCGCTTTCTCGCCGCCGGCGCACGCCTCGCGCTGGCCGAGCCGGCGCGCGACGCGTTTCGCGCGGTGCGCCTCAGCGCGCCACTCAAGAAGTCACTGCTGGCGAAGAAGCAGGCCATGGAGGCGGCACTCGCGGGCTACAAGGCGGTGGTGGCCTACGACGTCGCCGCCACGACCACGGCCGCCACCTACGAGATGGCGGAGCTGTATCGCACGCTGGGCCGCGACCTGCTGGCCTCGGAGCGGCCGAAGAAGCTCAGCGCCGACGAGCGCGAGCAGTTCGACGCGCTGCTGGAAGAGCAGGCCAACCCGTTCGAGGAACAGGCGATCACCATCCATGAGGTCAACGCCAAACGCACGGTCGACGGCCTCTACGATGAATCGGTGCGCCGCAGCTTCCAGGCGCTGGCCGAGTTGAGTCCGGCGCGTTACGCGAAGAGCGAGCTGTGGTGTGACCTGCTGCGCACGCTTGTCGCACCTGCGGGCGCCGAGCCGCCCGCGAGCGCGGGCGCCGATTTTACGCGCGCGGTCGCGGCGGCCTTGAGCGGCAAAGCCACCGATGCAGAGCTCGATTTCAAACAGATGGAGCTGCAGTATCCGCAGTTGGTCGAGCCGTCGATCAACCTGGGCATCGTGCTGCAGGGCGAGGGCAAGCTGGCCGAGGCAGCGGAGGCGCTGCAGCGTGCCACCGCGCACGCCAGCGCCAATGCGGTGGCCTGGACGGCACTCGGGCTCGTGCAGCGCTCGCTCGGAAAATTCGCCGCAGCGAAGGCCGCTTACGCGCAGGCCATTGCCTCTGACGCCAGTTACGCCCCGGCACACCGCAACCTTGGCGTGCTGCTCGATCTTTACCTGGCGGATCCGGCCACGGCGCTGGCGGAGATGGAGCAATACCGCCAGCTGAGCGGCGAGGACAAGCCCGTCAGTGGCTGGATCGCCGAATTGCGACACCGCACCGGCATCAAGGCGCCCCCGGCGGCGGTCCCGCCGGCGCCCGCTGCCGTGGTTGAGCCCGCCGCAGCCGTCGAAGGAGCAGCAACAAAATGAGAACCCTGGCAGCAGTACTGATGCTGACCGCCGCGGCCGCGAGCCGTGGCGATGATCTCGAGCCCGCGGTGAGTACTTCAAGCGCCGCTGTGGCGCCCGCCACGGCCAGCAGCGCCAGATTGGCACCCCGGCGCGTCCCAGCCGCCGCGGCCGCCACAGCGCCTGCCAGGACGCCCGGCGCGGTCAAATCCGGGGCACATGACCAGATCGATCTGGGTGCCACCCAGGTCACCGGCAACCGCGAACTGCCGAATGTGATGTACGTCGTACCCTGGAAGCGACCCGATCTCGGAGAATTCGCCGGCCGGCCCCCCAAGAGCCTGCTGGATGAACTGCTGGCGCCGGTCGATCGCGAGGTTTTCCGCAGGCAGAACCGCTATTTTGCAGCATTGCATCCCGACGCGGCGGCGGCAGCCGCGGCGCCGGCAACGACACCAGCGGCTGGCCCAGCGACTACACTGCCGGCTGGGGATGAGAAGTAGGTCTTTGGCATAAAATCGCGCTTGGTCTTTAATTTCACGGATTGGATTCAGGCATGGGAGTCTGATGATGAATTTCTTCAACATGATTGTCCGGTTCTTCCAGGGCGGCGGCGCGATGATGTACCCGATTGCGGTGGTACTGGTCATCGGCGCAGCCATCGCCATTGAGCGCTATATCGTTCTTACGCACACTTCGATGCGCAATCGGAGCCTGTGGAACGAAATCGCTCCCCTGCTCGCGCAGGGCAACTTCAAGGGCGCGGTGCAGATCACCGGCAGGTCCGAGTCGGCGATCGGCCAGATCCTCAGCTACGGGCTGGCGCGCATCAGCTCGGCGCGCAGCCGCGACGACATTGAGAAGGCCATGGAAGAGAGCCTGATGGATGTGGTGCCGCGGCTCGAGAAGCGCACCCACTACCTGGCGACTTTCGCCAACCTGGCAACGCTGCTGGGGCTCCTCGGCACCGTGGTCGGCCTGATCAACGCCTTTGCGGCGGTGGCGACCGTCAATCCTGCGGACAAGGCCAACCTGCTCTCGGCGAGCATCTCGGTGGCGATGAACTGCACGGCCTTTGGCCTCATGACCGCGGTGCCGCTCCTGGTGATCCACGCGGTGCTGCAGACCAAGACCACCGAACTGGTCGACAGCCTCGAGATGGCGTCGGTGAAGTTCCTGAACGCCGTGACCGAGCGCACCGCGGCGGCGGCCTGAAGCATCCCGGCACCGCCCAGCGAGTCAGCGCATGCGCCGCTCCCAAGCCATAAGAAAGCTGATGCGCCGGCAACGCCGGCCGTCAGAACTGCAGCTGGTGTCGATGATCGACATCTTCACGGTGCTGGTGACCTTCCTGCTGATGACGGCGATCTTCTCGCGCACCGTGGTGCTGGACCTGCGGTTGCCGTCGAACAACGCGAGCTTTCCCGAGCTTCCCAAGGGGCTGAATCTCGAGGTGATCGTCCGCGACGCCTCGCTCACGGTGGCCGATCGTGGCACCGGGCCGCTGCGCATGCTGCCCAATACTGCGCAGGGCTATGACCTCGACGGCCTGACCGAGTACCTGAAATTCGTGAAGTCACGCTACCCCGACAAGACCGAGGCGACCATCCTGCTCGAGCCCCAGACCCCCTATGACACGCTGATCCAGGTGATGGACCGGACGCGCGTGGTCGAGGTCAACGCGGGCCTCAGCACCGTGCAGGCCGAGCTGTTCCCGCAGGTATCGATTGGCGACGCGCCGGTCCCGGTGGCCCCTGGTGGTCAGCCATGAGCATGTCGAGTCGCGCGCGGCGCATGCTGCAGCACCAGATCCGCAACAAGGCGGACGCGGAGCTGAACCTGATTCCGATGATCGACATCCTCAGCGTCATGGTGTCGTTCCTGCTGGTGTATTCGACCGAAGTCGAAGTGGTGCAGAACACCAAGAGCATCAATCTTCCGCAGTCGATTTCCCAGCAGCGGCCGCGCCAGACGGTGGTGGTCATGCTCACCCGGGAAGACCTGTTCGTGCAGGGCGAACGCATTGCCAGCGTCGCCGCGGTGCGCGCCAGCGGCGAGTCGATCATTGCGCCGCTCCGGGAGGCCCTGCGGCGACCGTCGCTGGTCGGGCAGGCGATGACCGACAAGGAAATCGCCGAGCGCGAGATCACCGTGATGGCCGACAAACAGATTCCCTACGAGGTGCTGAAGAAGGTGATGAGCACCTGCACCGACGCCGATTACGGCCGCATTTCCTTCGCACTGGTTGAGAAGGAAAAAGCGGTCGACATCGACCAGTTGCGGCGGAAGCTCTAGTGGTCGGGGTAACGCAGGTGCAGTCCACCCAGTTCTACCGCTCGTTTGAGTTGCCCTGGGAGGTTGACCCGGAAGAGCAACGGCGTTTCCGCCGCTACCTGCGCATCGGCCTCGGCCTGGTGCTGGTGCTGGGCTTGGTGCTGCCGTTTATACACTTGCCCAAACCGACGGCCGCTGAGGAAGCAGTGCCGCCGCGCCTCGCCCGGCTGATGGAGCAGGAACGACCAAAACCGCCGCCGCCCAAGCCGGTGGAGGCGCCCAAGGAAAAGCCCAAACCCACCGACCTACCCAAGCCGGTGGACACGCGCAAGAAGATGGAAAATTCCGCCGCGATGCGCGCCATCAAGGACGAGCTCGCCGACCTGCGCGACCAGCTCGATACCAAGGACCTGCAGAACCGTCAGCTCAAGGCCGACGTCGGCAAGGATGCGCGCTCGGAGCGCTCGCTGATCGCCTCCAAGGTGGGTGTCGGCTCAGCGGGCATCGTGACTGCCGCCTCGAGCCGCGGTTTCGGCTCCGGTGCCGGCGCGCTCTCCGACCACAACACGGCCGCCGTCAGCTCGCGCATCGCCGCCGACGCCGCGCAGAACCGCGTGACCCGCAGCGGCAGCAGCGGCAAGGCAGCGCGCAGCGAGGAAGAGATCGCACTGGTGTTCGACCGCAACAAGGGCGCGATCGACGCCTTGTACGCGCGTGCCCTGCGCGAACGCGCTGACCTGCAGGGCAAGATTGTGCTGCAGCTGACGATTTCCCCGGCGGGTGAAGTCACCGATTGCCACCTGCTCAGCAGCGAACTCAACGATCCCGATCTGGAACGCAAGATTGCGGCGCGCGTGCGGCTGTTCCGGTTCGAAGCGAAGGATGTGGAGACCATCACCGCCCGCAAGACCCTCGAGTTCTTCCCGACCTGACGCGCAACCGCCGCGCGGGGCCCAGCCATGAACCTGCAGTCGGAAATCGAATACTTCACCGAGCTGGTGGCCGTCGACCAAGCGCGGCTGCTGGCGATGTTCCTGCACGAGTTGAGCATCGAGGCGCGGACCACTTACGGCCCCGGGCCGGAGCAGGTGCAGGATGGCGCGCGGCTGCGCTTCGTCAATGAAATGACCGCGCGCCTGGCGCGCTACATCGAGCAGGTGCTGGTCGACGAGCGCGAGCGCCCGGGGGAGGAGGTGCTGCTGCGCATGCTGCTGGCGCCGCGGGTCGACAAGGCGGCCGAGCGCCTGATCTTCAACGCCTACCGGCGCGCCATTCAGGGCTTCGACCGTAACGACACCACCGTGACCATGCTGCCGCGCTGAGTTGCGCCGATGGGCGTCGGCGGCGTAATTTGCGCGCATGACGACCCAGCCCCTGGCCCAGGTCCTGATACTGCTCCTGGCCACCGTGTTCGTGGTCGCGGTGGCCCGCCGCCAGGGCCTGCCGCCCATACTGGGCTACCTGGTCGTCGGCCTGTTGCTGGGGCCACTGGCCTTCGCGGTGCTGCCCGACGGCGCGGCGACACACATACTCGCTGAAATCGGCGTGGTGTTCCTGCTGTTCACACTCGGACTGGATTTTTCCTGGCCGCGCATGATCGCGATGCGTCGCGAGGTTTTTGGCCTGGGTGCGGCGCAGCTGCTGGCCGTCGGGCTGGTAATGGCCTCGTTCCTGCGCGTGCTGGCGGTGGGTTGGGCGCCGGCGCTGGTGGTGGGCGGAGCGGTGGCCATGAGTTCCACGGCGATCGTCCTGCAGCAGCTCACCGAGCAATCCGAACTCAATCGCACCCACGGCCGCCTGGCCTTCGCCGTGCTGCTGTTTCAGGATCTGGCGTTCGTGCCGCTGCTGGCGCTGGCAAGCGCGCTGGTGCGCGGTGGCGGCTCATTCAGCGGCCCCAGCCTGGCGCGCCTGGTAGTCGAGGGCCTGCTGGCGCTGGCCCTGGTGCTGGCCATCGGCCGCTGGCTGCTGCGGCCGCTGTTCTACGAGATCGCGCACAGCCGCCTGCGCGAACTGTTCACGCTGACCGTGCTGCTGGTGGTGTTGAGCTGCGCCTGGGTCACCGCGCAGGTGGGGCTGTCCATGGCGCTGGGGGCTTTCCTCGCCGGCATGATGCTCGCGGAAACGGAATACCGGCACCAGGTGGAATCAGCGGTGCGGCCGTTCCGCGAACTGCTGCTGGGCCTGTTCTTCATCTCGGTGGGGATGCTGCTCGACCTGCGGCTCCTGTACCAGCAATTCGTGCTGGTCACCGCGATTCTCGCCGCGCTGTTGCTCGCCAAGACTGTGCTGGTCGCGCTGGTCACGCGTCCCTTGGCCGGCAACACCTTCAAAGCGGTGCGCACCAGCATCGTGCTGGCCGGGGGTGGCGAGTTTGGCGTCGCCCTGCTGACGATCCTCGTACAGCACGGGCAGTTGCTGCCGGCACGGATCAGCCAACCACTGCTGGCGGCGCTGGTCGTGAGCATGGTGCTGAGTCCACTGCTGATCCGCTACAACCGGCGCATCGCGCGGCGACTGCTGGGCGAGCGGGGTCCGCCGGCCACGGCTCTCGAGCGCGAGGACGCCGCGGCCGGCGCGTTGGCGCGACGCGAACACGTCGTGCTGTGCGGCTTTGGTCGCGTCGGCCAGAACATCGCCCGTGTGCTTGAATCCCAGGGCTTCGAGTACCTGGCGGTCGATCTCGACCCGGCGCGCATCCGTCTGGCGCGGCAGGCGGGCGATGCAGTCATATTCGGCGACAGTGCCGACGAAGAGCTGCTGCAGCGCTCAGGCATCGACAACGCCAGCGCAGTGATCGTCACCTTCGCCAATCCCGCCGTTTCGGTCGGCATCGTGCGCGCCGTGCGGCGCCTGCGGGCCGATGTGCCCGTGCTGGTGCGGACGCAGGATGACGTCGGCCTGGCCGAGCTCACCGCCGCCGGCGTGACGGAAGTCGTGCCGGAAACCTTTGAGGCCAGCCTGACGCTGGTTTCGCAGGTGCTGATGCTGCTGCACGTGCCGGCCGGCAAGGTGACGCGCACCATCGACGATATACGCGCCAGCCGCTATGCGACCCTGCGCAACATTTTCCGGCACGACGGCGCGCGCGTTGTCGATGAGACGCACGCCTTTCGCGAAGAGCTGCGCGCCATCGTGCTGCCGCCCGGTTCCTGGTCGATCGGCCAGCGGCTCGACGATGTGCGTGCGCAGGGGGCTGATGTGACCTTCACCGCGGTGCGCCGCCACGGCATTACCGGACGCCAGCCCGAGGGCGCCACGCAGCTGCGCGATGGCGACATCGTCGTGATTTATGGCACCCCGGAGGCCCTCGAGCACGCCGAAGCGGTGCTGCTGGCCGGCTAGCAGCGGCCGTTGCGGGTACAATGTCCGGCCCGCCACGCGCAAGCACATGAATCGCGACGACAACCATTTTCCGCCTCATCACCGGCCGCTGCGCGAGGATATCCACGCGCTGGGCGAAATCGTCGGCAACATGCTGCGCGAGCAAGGTGGCGACGAACTCTACGAACTTGCGGAAGGCGACCGGCAGACCGCGATCCGTCGCCGCGCCGGTGCGACAATCGCGGCCGGCGAGCTGCGCGCGCGCGTCGAGGGGCGGCGCCCGCAGCTGGCGCGTGATCTGGTGCGCGCCTTCGCCGCCTACTTCCAGCTGGTCAACGTCGCCGAAAGAGTGCACCGCATCCGCCGGCGCCGTGAGTACTTCCTGGCCGCCAGCGACCGGCCGCAGCCGCGCGGTGTGGTCGATACGCTGGCGGAGCTCAAGGCGCAGGGGCTGGGCCTCGGCGAGGTCCTGCAGCTGCTGCAGCAGTTGCGCATCGAACCGGTGCTGGTGGCCCACCCGACCGAGTCGGCGCGGCGCACCGGGCTGCGCCGCCAGCAGCACATCGCCGACCTGCTGCTCGAGCGCAGCAACCCGTTGCTGGCGCCACAGGAGAAGCTCTCGCTCCTGGAGCGCATCCGCGCCGACGTGACCCTTGATTGGCAGACTGCCGAGCATCCGCGCGAGCGGCTGACGGTGGCCGATGAGCGTGAGCACGCGGTGTACTACCTCGCCGAGGTGCTCTACCGCATTGTGCCGGTGTTCTACGAAGAGCTCGCCGTCGCGCTGGCCCAGCTATATGGAGCCGACGCCGAGACGCTGGAACTGCCGCTGCTGGTCCGCTTCGGCACCTGGGTGGGTGGCGACATGGACGGCGCCGCCGACGTGCACGCCAAGAGCATCCGCGAAACCCTGGCGCGGCAGCAGCAGATCATCATCAACAACTATTTCGACGAATGCCAGTCGCTGGCGCAGCAGCTCTCGCAAAGTGCCGGACGCATCGGCGTGAGCGCCGCGGTGGCGCGGCGCATCGAGGAATACCGCACGCTGCTGCCGGGGGCGCCGGGGCTGACGCCCGCGCGGCACGACGCGATGCCGTACCGGGCATTCTTCGGGCAGATCGCCGAGCGGCTGCGCAACACCTTCGAGGGTCGTCCCAACGGCTACGAGCGACCGGCGCAGTTTCGCGGCGACGTCGCCCTGATCGCCGCGAGCCTGCGCGCCAATCGCGGCACCCACGCCGGTTATTTCCTGGTGCGCCGTCTCCTGTATCGCATCGATACCTTCGGCTTTCACCTGGCGACCCTCGACCTGCGCCAGCACGCCAGCGTGCATCACACCGTGATCGCGCAGGGGCTTGATGATCCCCAATGGCAGGAACGGAGCGCGACCGAGCAGCA
>JAYUZI010000161.1:0-2982 GCA_043751915.1 Gammaproteobacteria bacterium
CTCGGGGCCGCCGCAGTGCTGCTGCTCGTAGCGTGCCATCCGGGCGGCGCCAAGCCCGCGACCGCTGTGCCGCCCTCCCCCTATGCAACCATTGCCAACGGCAAGGTGGATATCGAAGGCGGAGTGGTCGAAGTGGCCGCACGCCGCGCCGGCGTGATAAGCGAAGTGTTGGTGCAGGAAGGCGACTACGTCCATAAGGGCCAGGTACTGGCGCGCCAGGAGGATGAGGACTCGCGGTTGGCTGTAAAAAGCGCTAGCGCAGCCGTGGCCCAGGCCGAAAGCCAGCGTCCGCTTACGCAGGTGAACCTGCACACCGCGCAGCGCGAATACGAGCGGCTCAAGGGCTTGGCGGCCACGAAGCTGATCTCACAGCAGCAGCTCGACCAGGCCGGAGACGCCGTGGCCAGCGCGCAGGCGCAGCTCGGCATCCAGCAGGCGACCGTGCAAACGGCCCAGGCGCAGCTCGCGCAGGCCAACTACAGTGAAGACCTCACGATAATCCGCGCGCCGATGGACGGCAAGATCATCCGTCGCTACGCAAATCCGGGCGGCGGCGCGTCGACCCTGCAGGTATCAGACATGTTTGATCTCGAACCGGCGACGCGCCATATCGCGCGCGCGGAAATCGTCGAGAGCGCGATCCCCGATGTGCACGTGGGCCAGGAGGTTGAGATCACGCCGGAAACCGACCCCGACAAGATGGCCGTGGGAAACGTGATTCGCATCGCCGCGGCGTTTGGTGCACGCAAGCTCAAGTCCGACAGCGCGACCGAGGCGAGCGACGAGCGTGTGGTGGAAGTGGTCGTGTCGGCCGACAACACGCCGTACCTGATAGGTCAGCGCGTGTTGGTCAAGTTCATGAAGGCCGGCCAGCGAGCGGGCGTAAAACGCCAGGGCCAATAGGCGGGCCGCGCACTCATACGCGCCCGCGCTCGTGGCGCATCAGCAGCCAGGTGGCGATAGTCGTCACCGCCCCGACGCCCACGAGCAGCGAGAAGACCGCGTTCAGCCCGGCGGTCTGCTTCAGCCAGCCGATCAGCGGTTCCTGCAGGATCGGGCCCACTGATCCGAAGCCGTTGATCACGCCGGCAGCCAGCGCAGCCTGCCGGCGGCTGCCGATGTCCATCGCGCAGGCGCCGGAGAGCAATGCGTCGGGGCCCAATTGCGTGAAACCGATCAGGCCCAGCAACACGACGAAGACCGCGGGCGAAGTCAGGCCGACCTGCCTCATGAGCACCGTGAATATCAGACAGCCGAGGGTCATCCAGAAGATGACCGGCGTGCGGCGCGAGCCGGGCATGCGGTCGGACCAGTAGCCGCCGGCGATCACGCCCAATAGCCCGACCCAGTCGAAGGCGGTCGACAGGTAGGCGGCTGCAGACGATGACAGCGCAAAGTGTTCGCTCAAGATCAGCGCCGACCAGCTATCGAGCGCATAGCGCAGGAACTTGAAGCCGAAGTAGATCAGGCCCATCGCGACGATCGAACCCACGAATCCGGGTGGCAGTGGCGCCTCGCGCGCCGCCGCGCCGCCTTTGGCGTTCGCGACCGCCACGTCGGGTTCGGCGTCGTCCTCGAGTGACAGACCGGCCGACTGCGGGCGTTCGCGTGCGAAGAAAAAGAATACGACGATGAAGGCGAAGAAAACGAGGCTGGATCCAAAGAAAGACCAGGCCATGCCGAGCCACCCAAGCAGGAAGCCCGCCAGGCCCTTCCCCGCTACGGCGCCGAGCTGATAGCAGGTGCCCCAGATGCCAAACAGCGTTCCGCGTTCGGAGCGCTTGGTCCAATTGGCGAACAGCGCGACGTTATGCGACCAGCCGGTCGCCTGCGCCAGGCCGTGAATACCCATCGTGATGCACAGCCACAGGAACACGCTCGCCTGGTGCGAGTCGACGAGCAATCCCAGCCCCACGTTGGAGGCAGCCGCGATGGTCATGCCATAGAGCAGTACCCGTCGGCTCTGCATGCGCCGGCCGAGCCAGGCGGCGAGGAACTGGCCGAACATGTAGGCAATCAGGTAGACGGTCCAGGGTGCGGCGATCTGCTCATCGTTGAATCCGAACTGGAGCTTCAGCGGGTGCTTGATCACCGCATACACCTTGCGGCATAGGTAAAAGCCCGCGTACGACAGCCAGGTGGCCGTGAACAGTTGCATACGGTAGCGGCGCAGCAAGGCGCTCTGTGCGGGGTTCATGGATAGGTTCCGTGCAAGAGTTCGGTAGCGCCGGCGGCCAGTTGTTCCCAGAAGCGCGGCGGCAGCGAGCGGTAGTCGCTGCAGGTGGCGCTGGCCAGTGCCGTGTTGTCAGGAATCTCGGCGGCGCAGCAGGTGATAAACAGGCTGCGCATGCCGGCCGCCTGAGCGGCCAGCAGGCCGGCGGTACTGTCCTCGAACACCAGGGATTCGGCGGGTTCGACGCCGAGCACGCGTGCGGCGAGCAGGAAGGCCTCCGGATCGGGCTTGCCGACCAGCACAGCATCTCCGCCGATGCGCGCATGCGCCGCCACACAATCGCCGATGCCGAGCTGCTCCACGAAATAGTTGATCACCGAGCGCGGGCTCGAGGACACGACGGCGAGCCGCAGCCCGCTCGCCGCTGCGGCCCGAATCGCCTGCGACGCGCCGGGAATGGGCTGTACGTCGGTCACGGCCGTATTCCAGTGCGCGAGCATCGCGGCGGCAAGCTCGGCCGCCGGCGTTGCGATTCCGGTCTGCGCGCGCATGGTCTTGGCCACGTGCGTCCACGTGCGGCCGTGCGTTTCCGTGTGCGGCAGCGAGTAGCCCGCTACGCCGTACCGCGCGGCAACCGCCGTGACAGTTGTGTCCGTGTGCACTTCGGTGTTGATAAGCGTGCCGTCCAGATCGAACAGCACCGCGCGCACGGGCCGTTCGGTGCGCGCGAAGCGCTCGATCAAGGGCCGGTAATGCTCGAACGGCGGCGTCTTGAGCCCGCCGATCTTTCCCTGGTCGTCAAACTGGCG
>JAYUZI010000162.1:0-12962 GCA_043751915.1 Gammaproteobacteria bacterium
CGCGGTCGTTCCGTGCCGCCGGCATCGAGTCGTGGTGAGAAATCCGCCGCCGGGTTCCTTAGCAGAAATCGCCGACGCACGCCGAAGGCGAAGATCCGCCGCGTAAAGCGCAGCAAGTCATTCGCCGCCGTCGGCGCGCGTCCCTTGATTTCATCGAGCAGCCGCGCGATGTCCGCAGGCGTGATGTCGCAGGCTGGCTCTCGTCCGAGTTTCGGCAGCAGGTAGTTGTCGAGGTAACGCTTCGGTACTTCCGGGTGCTTGAGTCCGCGCGCCTGGACTTCAACGCGATACCAGTCCTCGCACAGAGATTTGCAGGAACCCTTCTGCCGTTCTTCCGCGAGCGCGGTGCGCCGCAAGGCGAGGGGATTCTGCTGCTTGTCGAGGAGTACTCGCGCCTGGCGTGCCTCAGTCCGCGCCAACGAGAGCGACATGTCGGGATAGTTGCCGAGCGTGAGCCAGTGCGGCCGCCCGGCGAAGGTGTAGCGCAGCGTCCAGGACGCGCTGTCGCGAGTCTGCTTGCGTAAGTACAACCCGTCGCCGTCACTCAAGAGCACCGGTTCGCCTGCCCGATGCGCTCGATCCACGGCCAGCGCCGTGAGCTTTGCGCGCGCCATTTCGCCCCCTGTTTATTTCTCGGTTGTTTGCGCAGTGCCTTCGGCACTACGCAAACAACCTTGCTCGTCGAATAGCAGCTACAGATTTAGCTACAACTCGACGCCCTTTTAGCTACCCGTCTAGCTACAAGTGTACCTTGGAGGGGGTCGGACACCAGTGGACGAAACTGGTGAAAACAGGCAGAAACTCAGTGGCTTACGCGATTTCTGCCGGAAGTCGCCGGATGGCTCCGGAACTCACTCGATGTTCTGCACCTGCTCGCGCATCTGCTCGATCGCGACCTTCATCTCGACCGCGATGCGCGTGGTCTCGAGGTCCTGCGACTTCGACGACAGTGTGTTCGCCTCGCGGTTGAATTCCTGCAGCAGGAAATCGAGCCGCCGCCCCGCGGCCTCGGGCGCAACGAGCGTGCGGCGCGCTTCTTCGATGTGGCCGGTCAGCCGATCGAGTTCCTCGGCGACGTCCAGGCGGTGCAGCAAGAGCACGATCTCCTGCTCGATGCGCTCCTGGTTGAGCTGGCCACCCAGCTCGGCGAGCCGTTCCTCGAGGCGCGAGCGCACGCGGGCCAGCACTTCGGGCAGTCGGGCGCTTACCTGTGAGATCAGGGCCGCCAGCGCGTCGCAGCGCTGCGTAATCAGCTCGGACAGCCGCTGGCCTTCGCGGCTGCGCGCGGCGCCCAGCTGGGCGACCGTCGCGTCGAACAGCGCGCGCGCGGCAGCGGACAGCGCTTCGGGGTCGGGCTGCTCTTCGCGCAACACGCCCGGCCAGCGGAGCAGCTCGAGCACGTTGACGCGACCCTGTTCCGGGAGCAGCTTGGCGAGCTGCTGGCTGCGAGCCAGGAGCGGGGCGAGTGCCGCTTCGTCTACCTGCAGCGTGCCGGCGACGGGGGCGCGGTGCTGGATGGTACAATCGACCTTGCCGCGCCGCAGCTCGCGGGCGAGGGTCTGGCGGAGGTCGGATTCGAGCGCGCGGCAACCGTCCGGGAGCCGCACGGTGGTGTCGAGAAAGCGGTGATTGACACTGCGGATCTCGCACACCAGGGTGCCAAAGGCGCCGCTTCGTTCCAGGCGGGCAAAGCCGGTCATGCTCGCGATCATGGGGTTCTGTGTCGGCCCTGAATAACGGGAATCGCAGCTGCGGCGCTTACTTAGAGCGACGCGGAATGTTATAAAGCGCCGCCAGTTTAACTCATTGATTTGGAGCCCGCTTGCGCGTTGAACACGCTGAACTCAGCCTGCTGGGCGCGCGCGACAGCAACCAGGATCGCGTCGGCGCCGTTGTCGGTGGCGAAGCTGCACTGCTGATCGCCTGCGACGGCATGGGCGGCCACGCCGAGGGAGAGCGGGCGGCCGAGATTGCGCTGCAGGTCACCAGCCAGCGTTTCCGCGCTGCGAGCCATCCGCTGCTTGATCCGCTGGGTTTCCTGCACCTGGCCCTGGGAGCCGCGCACCAGCAGATCGTCAACATCGGCACCGATATCGCCCTCGAAAACCGGCCGCGCGCCACTATCGCGCTGTGCGTGGTGCAGCGCGGTTCGGCCTACTGGGGCCACGTCGGCGACAGTCGCGCCTACCATCTGCGCCGCGGGCAGGTCGTGGCGCGCACCCGCGATCACAGCCACGTGGAACTCCTGGTGCGCGAGGGCGTCATCGCTGCGCACCAGGCGCAGGGACACCCGATGCGCAATTTCGTCGAGTCCTGCCTGGGTGGCGAGCTGCTGCTGCCGGAGATGGACATCAGCCGGCGCCATGTCCTCGAGAGCGGCGACGTGCTGCTGGTCTGCACCGACGGCCTGTGGGCCGAACTCAGCGACGCGGCGGTGGCCGCGGCATTCGCGCGGTCCGAGCAGCCGATCAAGGAGGCCCTCGCCGCGCTCGGGGCGCAGGCCGTCGCCGCCGCCGGCGCCTCGTGCGATAACACTTCCGCCGTCGCCCTGCGTTACCTGGAGTAAGACCATGCCTTCCCGTCGCAACGATCGCGCGGCCGACGCCCTGCGCGCCGTACGCTTTACGCGCCATTTCACCCGCCACGCCGAAGGCTCGGTGCTGGTCGAATTCGGCGACACGCGTGTGCTGTGCACCGCCACGGTCGAGGACGGCGTGCCCGGGTTCCTGCGCGGCAAGGGGCAGGGCTGGGTGACGGCCGAATACGGCATGCTGCCGCGCGCCACGCACACGCGCTCGGCGCGCGAGGCGGCGCGTGGCAAGCAGACCGGGCGCACCCAGGAAATCCAGCGGCTCATCGGCCGCTCGCTGCGTGCGGTGGTCGACCTGCGGGCGCTGGGCGAGCGCAGCATCACGATCGACTGCGATGTGCTGCAGGCCGACGGCGGCACGCGCACCGCCGCCATCACCGGCGGCTACGTGGCACTCGCCGACGCGATCGAGGCGCTGCGTGCCCGGCGCGTGCTCAACGCCAGCCCGCTGCATGGCCAGGTCGCGGCCGTTTCGGTAGGCATCGTCGGCGGCCAACCCGTGCTCGACCTCGACTATGGCGAAGACTCCGAGGCCGAGACTGACATGAACGTCGTCATGAACAATGGTGGCGGCTTCATCGAGGTGCAGGGCACGGCCGAGGGCCACGCTTTCCGGCGCCACGAGCTCGACGCGCTCCTCAACCTCGCTGTTACAGGTATCGGCGAACTGTGTTCGCTCCAGTCCCAGGCGCTGGCTGAATAGACTGCACACCGCAGCCGTGAGACTCGTACTGGCCACCGCCAACCCAGGCAAGCAGCGCGAATTCGCCACGCTCCTGGCGCCACGCGGTTTCGAGCTGGTGTTGCAGTCGGACCTGGGCATCGCCAGCATCGAGGAGACGGGCAACAGTTTCGAGGACAATGCGCTGCTCAAGGCGCGCCATGCTGCGGCCAGCTCCGGATTGCCGGCGCTCGCGGACGACTCGGGTCTCGAAGTCGACGCGCTCGGCGGGCGACCCGGCGTCTGGTCGGCGCGCCTCGCCGGGCCCGGCGCGAGTGACCAGGCGAACAATGCCCGGCTGCTCGCCGAACTCGCCGACGTCTCGGTCGCGCAGCGCACAGCGCGTTACCGCTGTGTGCTGGCGCTGATGCGCAGCGCGACCGACACGCACCCGATCCTGGCGCAGGGCAGCTGGGAGGGGCGCATCGGCTTTGAACCGATCGGCGCTGGCGGCTTCGGCTACGACCCCTATTTCATTCCCGCCGGCCTCAACTGCACGGTCGCCGAACTCAGTGCGGCGCGCAAGAACGCGCTCAGCCACCGCGGCGCGGCGCTCCGCGACCTGATCGCGCGCCTGGGCTCATGGGCTTGAGCACGCCGCCGCTGGCGCTGTACCTGCACTTTCCCTGGTGCGTGCGCAAGTGCCCGTACTGCGATTTCAATTCCCATACGCTCCACGACCCACTGCCGCAGCAGGCCTATCTCGATGCCCTGCTCGCCGATCTCGACGCGCAGCTGCCGCAGGCCGGTGCGCGCACCATCGTCAGCCTGTTCCTGGGCGGCGGCACGCCGAGCCTGTTCGCGCCGGACGCACTTGGCCGGTTCTTCGGTGACTTGCGGACGCGCCTGACCATTGCGCCTGACGCGGAGATCACGCTCGAGGCCAACCCCGGCACCATCGAGCGCGGCCGCTTCGCTGATTATCGCGCTGCCGGCATCAACCGCGTCTCGCTCGGCGCACAGAGTTTCGCGCCACCGATGCTCGAGCGCCTGGGGCGCATTCACACGGCGCAGGACACGCACGCGGCGGTGGCCGAGCTGCATGCCGCGGGATTGAGCAATTTCAACCTGGATCTCATGTACGCGCTGCCGGGCCAGGATCTCCCTGGCGCTCTGGCCGACGTGCGCACGGCCATCGCGCTCGCACCGGCGCATATTTCGCACTACCAGCTTACGATGGAGCCCGGCACGGTGTTCGGCGGCCGCCCGCCCGCCGGACTCCCGGACGACGACCTGGGCTACGAGATGCAGTGCTCCTCACAGGCCGAACTGGCCGCGGCCGGCTACGCGCAATACGAGATTTCGGCGTACGCGCGCCCCGGGGCCCAGTGTGCGCACAATCTCAACTACTGGAATTTCGGCGATTACCTCGGCGTGGGCGCCGGTGCGCACGGCAAGCTCACGCAGGCGGCGAGCGGCGAAATCGCGCGCACGGTGCGCGAGCGCGAACCGCGGCGCTACCTGGCGCGCGGATTCAGCGGCGCGCCTGCCCTCACCGCCGTCGCCGCCGCGCAGCGGCCGTTCGAATTCATGATGAATGCGCTGCGTCTGGTCGACGGTTTCGAGCCAACGCTGTTCGAATCGCGCACCGGGCTCGCCTGGAGCGTGGTGGCGGGGCCTGTACAGCGGCTTCGCGGGCGCGGTTTGCTGGAAACGGCTCCGGCTGGGGCTTCGCGCTGGCGGGCCAGCGATTTCGGGCGGCGTTTCCTCAACGATGCGATCGCCGAATTTTTGCCAACGCGGCCCGTGGTTTAGCTCAACCCCCGCAGTGGCTCTGACTCTTATACACAGCCGCCTGGTGCCCAGCCATAAATTAGCCAATTACACGCTGCAGTGCAGGCCCAATAGCATTTTAAGACTTTAACTTATTGATTATATAGGGTGTAATGCTATGGTCATTTTCTGTCCAAAGCGAAAGAAATGCAGAAATGACGAGTATTCTGCCAGGGCGGGGCGATGTTACGCACAGAGTTATCCCCAGATTCTGTGGATAAATCAGCCACTCTTTCGGCCCGGGGGCCCGCCACTTGTCCGGCAGGCCCCACAGGGCTAGACTGCGCGCCCTTTTTATATCCAGCGGCCACTGCCATGAAAGCGGCTACACATCCCGACTACAACGAGATCACCGTGAGCTGCAGCTGCGGCAACACGTTCAAGACGCGTTCCACGATGGGCAAGGATCTGCAGGTTGACGTCTGCTCGAACTGCCATCCGTTCTATACGGGCAAGCAGAAGATGGTCGATACCGCAGGCCGCGTCGACAAGTTCCGCAAGAAATACGCCGCCGCCGCAGTCGCTCCGCGCTGATCGTTGGCCGGATTTGCCGCACTCAAGTCGCGGCAATCGTGACCGATACCTTGATTCCGTGAAGCGCGCATGTAACGCTGCGATTTGACGCGCCGCGTTGTGCGGCGCCTGTCTCAACGGCAATCTTCAGGCAGCGGCGCGATGGAAAAACCAGCTTTCGACCTGCTCAATCCGGCCACCGGCGTCAAGTCACAGCTGCCGATCCGCTCCGGCACCATCGGGCCCGATTGCCTCGACATCAGCGGCATTTCCAGGGACCAGGGGGTGTTCACCTTCGACCCTGCCTTCAGCGTTACCGCCAGCTGTGAGAGCAAGATCACCTATATCGACGGCGACGCCGGCGTGTTGCTGTATCGCGGCTATCCGGTGGAACAGCTCGCAGCGCGCAGCTCGTTCATGGAGGTCGCCTACCTGCTGATCTACGGCGAACTACCCAACGCCAAGCAGCTGACGGACTATCGCACCAGCATCACGCGCCACACGATGATCAACGAATCGCTGCTGCGATTCACCAACGGCTTTCACCACAACGCGCATCCGATGGCGATGGTGTCGGCGGTGGTGGCGTCGATGTCGGCGTTCTACTACGACTCGATGGATATCAACAATCCGCGGCACCGCGAGATCTTCTCGCATCGCATCGTCGCCAAGCTGCCGACCATCGCCGCCGCTGCACACAAGCACGCGCTCGGCCAGCCTTTCGTCTATCCGCGCAATGACCTGGCCTACTGCGCCAACCTGCTCAACATGTTCTTCGCCGTGCCCTGTGAACCCTACCAGGTCGATCCGGTCGCGGCGCAGGCGCTGGATCTGCTGTTCATCCTGCACGCCGATCATGAGCAGAACGCCAGCACCTCGACCGTACGGCTCGCCGGCAGCACCGGCGCCAACCCGTACGCGGCGATTTCCGCCGGCGTTTCGGCACTGTGGGGGCCTGCCCACGGGGGCGCCAACGAAGCCGTGCTGCAGATGCTCGAGCAGATCGGCACCGCCGACCAGATTCCGAAATATCTGGACATGGCCAAGGACAAGAGCAGCCACTTCAAGCTCATGGGCTTCGGCCACCGGGTGTACAAGAATTTCGATCCGCGCGCCAAGATCATCCGTGAAGCCTGCCACCGCGTGCTCGCCAAGCTCGGCCGCACCGATAACCCGCTGTTCGAACTGGCGCTGCGGCTCGAGGAGATCGCGCTCAAGGACGAGTACTTCGTCTCACGCAAACTCTATCCGAACGTCGATTTCTATTCCGGAGTCATTTACAGCGCGCTCGGGATTCCGCGCTCGATGTACACGGTGATGTTTGCGATTGCGCGCACCGTCGGCTGGGTGGCCCACTGGATGGAAATGATCAGTGACCCCGCGATGCGCATTGGGCGCCCGCGCCAGCTCTACACCGGCCCCACGCAGCGCGATTACAGCGACGTCGCCCAACGGGCCGATAAGCGCTGACAACCGCTGCCAGGCGCCTGTGGGCGCCCCTAGGTGCCAGCGGGTTCCAACAGTGCTTCGAGCTCGCCCACGTCCGCGCGACGCATCGGCCGGCCGTCCACGGGACTGACGGGCGCCTGGCGGATCCCGTCGATGGGGAACACCGTGGCGTCAATCGTGTGCGCGTCGAGTTCAAACTGCACCGATGGAAAGACCTGGAAGCGCTCGGCGTCAACGCGCAGCCGGTGCTCGCCGACGTCGTGGCCGACGCCGCGGTCCAGGAGACTGAACGCGACCGCTTCGGGGCTATCCGCAAACAAGTGCAGATGCACGTCGCTGTGCGCCGTGGCAGTGCCGGCCAGCACCGGGCCAACCAGGCGCGGCGAGAAGACCGCGAGCGAGCGCATGGCGCGCAATGCCGCGCGGCGCTGGGAGCGGAGCGAGGTGCCGTGGGTATCGGCGGCGAACAGTCGCTGGTATTCCACCAGCGCAGTCTCGACTTCGGCGTTGCTGGGCAGCGCGCTCGCTGCGGTTACCACGAAGCGCTCGGCCGCCTTGCGTTTCGCGGCGCGAAAATCCTGGATGCCGTGCTCAGCCATGACACGCGCCGCCTCCTGCGCGATGGCCCGGCGCAAGTTCTCGCTGCGCGGTGAATTGCGGCGCGGCATGGGCGTTTGCCGGCCCTAGAAGAGCGGCTCGGAGCTGCTGTTGGCAGGGGTGCCGGCGGCGGCGCCGGCGGCCGGTGGCCTGGTGGCGAGGAAATACTCGCTCAGCGCCGCGGCGTCATCGGCTTGCGCGATCAGGCCGGTCTGCGCGTTGACGCGCGCGCTCACCAGCCCCGGAGGAATCGGCCGCGGCACGTCTGGCAGGCCGCTCAAGGCCTCGCGCATCAGCCGCACCCACACGGGCACCGCGACGCTGCTGCCTTCCTCGCCTTCGCCCAGCGACTGCTCCTGGTCGAACCCGACCCATACCGTGGCTTCAAGGTTGGGGTTGAACCCGTTGAACCAGGTGTCGTGTGATTCATTGGTGGTGCCGGTCTTGCCGCTGAGGTCCTCGCGCCCGAGCACCCTGGCCCGCACACCCGTGCCGCGCCTGATGACATCGCCCATGATGTCGTCCATCAGCCAGGCGTTGGCGGCGCTGATGACGCGCGGTGCACGACGCGCGGCCCCGATCAGCGGCGGCAACTGTTCCGCGAGCGGCGGCGCCAGCGTGAGCTGGTTGCTGCTGCGGACCGGCACGGTGGTCGGCATCAGCGGCGCGATGCCGGGGATCGGCGCCGCGGCAATCGTGTCGGCGGCCGCTGCGACCGTTGCCGCGGGAGGCGCCGGCACGGTGCCGTCGTCGGCGCAGGTGTCGCAGACTTCGCGCGGCGCCGCGCGCCAGACGGTCTCGCCAAGGCCATTTTCGATGCGTTCGATAAAATAGGGGTCGACCTTGTAGCCACCGTTGGCGAAAGTGGCGTAGCCGGTGGCGACTTCGAGCGGGGTCGCCGGCAGGGTGCCAAGCGCCAGCGTCAGGTTGTTGGGCATGATCGCGCGATCAAAACCGAAGCGCGTAGCGTAATCGATCACCGCATCCGTGCCGACGGCGCGCAACAAGCGGATCGACACGAGATTGCGCGAGTGCACCAGCGCTTCGCGCAGCCGGGTCGGTCCGCTGAACTTGCCACCGTCGTTCTCCGGGCGCCAGACCTGCTCGACGCTGCCGTCCGCCATGACCACGGGCGCGTCCATGATGATGCTTGCGGGCGTGAAGCCATTCTCCAGCGCGCAGGAATACAGGAACGGCTTGAAGCCGGAACCCGGCTGGCGCCGCGCCTGGGTGACGTGATTCCAGGCGTTGCTGAAGTAATCGAAGCCGCCGACCAGCGCCACGACCGCGCCGTCATGCGGGTCGAGGACGACCAGCGCGCCCTGCACCGCCGGTACCTGGCCGAGTTGTGCGCTGCCATGGCCATCGCTTACCACGTGGATGACATCGCCCTGGTGCAGCACGCCATCCGCCTTGCCGGTCGGGGCGCCGCCACGCGCCCAGGACATGCCGTCCCAGTCGATCTGGGCGAAGCCGGTGCCACGCACGTAAACCCGCGCGGCGGCCGGCGCAACCGAGACGACCAACGCGGCCTGGAGAATGCCCACCGGCGGCAAGTCGGCCAGGAAGGTCTCGAAGTCGCGCGGCTCGGCGCCAGCGTTGAGCCGCACCCGGCGGATCACGCCGCGATACCCGTGCCGGCGGTCGTAGTCGATGAGCCCTAGGCGCAACGCTCGATTTGCCGCTGTTTGCAGCCTTCCGTCTATAGTGGTGATGGCGCGGTAACCGGCGTTGACGGCCGCCTCGCCGAAGCGCGCGACGACGATCTGGCGGGCGATCTCGGCGACGTACGGCGCCTCGACATCAAAGCGCGGCGCAAACTCGCGGGCCTTGATTTCCTCCTGCATCGAGCGCTGCGCGGTGTCGGCGTCGATGTAATGAAGCGCGAGCATGCGCTGCAGCACGTAACGGCGCCGTTCGGCGGCGCGCTGCGGGCTGGTGACCGGGTTGTAGCGCGAGGGCGCCTGCGGGAGACCCCCGAGCATGGCGGCTTCGGCGACCGAGAGCTGGCCGAGGGGCTTGCCGAAGTAGACCTCGGCCGCCGCGGCGACGCCGTAGGCGCGCTGGCCGAAGAAGATCACGTTCAGATAGGTCTCAAGGATCTCCTGTTTGGTAAAACTGTGCTCCATGCGCAGCGTCAGGAAGATCTCCTGCAGTTTACGGGTGACGTTCTTGTCCCGCGTCAGGAACATGTTGCGCGCGGTCTGCATGGTGATGGTGCTGGCGCCTTGCGAGTAATCGCCAGTGGTCAGGTCCACGTAGATTGAGCGCAGCATGCTCAAATAATCGATGCCGCCATGCTGGAAGAAGCGGTCGTCCTCGGCGGCCAGGAAGGCGTCGCGCACCAGTTCCGGGATCTCCTCGTAGGTGACCGGCACGCGTCGCTGCTCGCCGATCTGACTGATCAGCGCGCCGCTTCTTGTATAGACGCGCAGTGGTACCTGGAGCGGCAGGGTGCGCATGCCCTCGGAGCTGGGGAGCGAGGGCGCCAGGTACACATAGGCGCAGAGGAAGGCGTAAATAATGCCCAGCACCAGCACCACACCCATGGCACTGACACCCACCAATACACGCAGCGTGCGCGACTTCACCTATTGAGACTCCGTTTGTTGCGTTCTACAGGTACGCCATGGTGAAGTACGGGGCTGTGACATATGACCGCCGACCGACGTTTTTGACCACGCGGACCCAATTAGACCGTCCCAGCCATGCAAGAACCAAATTCGTGAGACGACGCACGTTCAATTTAACCGATGGCTGATATATATTTGTCCGGGCATTCTTGCGATTTCGCCATTGTGGCGTGTATCTTACTGATAAGGAAGGGAAAAAGTGTTCCTGTTCTCGCGTAAGAACCGCCAGCTGCTGGGGTTGGATATCACAACCTCCTCGATCAAGCTGATCGAGCTGGTCAATTCCGGTGGCCACTACCGCGTCGAATCGTACGCGGCCGAGCCGACGCCGGCGAATTCCATGAACGAAAAAACGCTCGTCGACCCACAGGCGGTCGGCGAAGCAATTCGTCGCGCCGTCAAGCGCTCGGGCGCCGCGAGCACCGAAGTCGCCATTGCGATCAGCGGCGACGCGGCGATCACCAAAGTTATTCAGATGCCCAGGGGCCTGCGCGATGCGGACCTCGAGGCGCAGGTCGAGATGCAGGCCGACCAGTACATCCCGTTCCCGATGGATGAAGTCAGTTACGACTTCGAGGTGCTCGGGCCTTCTGAGAAAGACAACGAATCCGTCGACGTACTGCTGGTCGCCTCGCGCACCGACAACGTCGAGCAGCGCCGCGCCGCGGTGGCCGCCGCGGGCCTCAATGCCCGTATCGTCGATGTCGAGGCCTTCGCGCTCGAGAACGCCTGCAAGCTCATGACGCACCAGATGCCCGACGGCGGCATCGATCGCACCATCGCGGTCGCCGACTTCGGTGCCAGCAGCACTACGTTCAGCGTGCTGCGCAATCTCAAGATCGTCTACACGCGCGATTTCGCCTTCGGCGGCCAGCTGCTGACCGAGGAAATCATGCGCACCTACGGCCTGACCATGGAAGAGGCCGGCCGCGCCAAGAAGGAAGGCGGGCTGCCGGGCAACTTCCAGGCGGAAGTGCTCGATCCCTTCATCGACGACATGACCCAGCAGGTGAGCCGCTCGCTGCAGTTCTACCTGGCCTCGGGATCCGGCCGCGAGCAGCCGGAGAAGATCCTGATCTGCGGCGGCTGCGGCAACGTGGCCGGCGTCGCGGATGTCATCCAGAGCCGGGTCGGCATCAGCGCCGAGAAAGGCGACCCACTCGGCCAGATGGTGCTGTCATCGCGCGCCAAGGCCCAGGCGGTGCAGCGCGATGCCACGGCCCTGTTGACCGCTTGCGGCCTTGCCTTGCGGAGTTTCGACTGACATGCCACGCATAAACCTGTTGCCTTGGCGTGACCAAGAGCGCAAAGAGCGCAAGCTGGCGTTTTTTGTCGCACTCGGCGGCGCCGCGGTCGGTGCTGCCGTGGTTGCCTTCGCTTGCTTCCTGCTGTTCAAGTCGAATATCGGCTCGCAGGAAGAGCGCAACAACCTGCTGCGCGCCGAAATCAAAACCGTCGACCGGCAGATCGAGGAGATCAACGATCTGGAGACGCAAAAGCAACGCTTCATATCGCGCATGCAGGTCATCGAGAAGCTGCAGCGTTCGCGTTCTGAAGTCGTGCATCTGTTCGACGAAGTCGCCAGGACCATGCCCGATGGCACTTACCTGACGACCTTCGCGCAGGACGGCAAGAAACTGAAATTCGAGGGCGTGGCGCAGTCATCGACGCGCGTGTCGACCTTCATGCGCGCCATTTCCGCCTCGCAGTGGATGAAGGATCCCGAGCTCGAAGTGGTCGAGAGCAAACCGGGCAACACGGTCGGCAACAGTTTTGTGCTCGATGCCTCGCAGATCGTCACTAGTGGCGAAGACGATGACGCCGCGGCCAAGCCCAGACACTCCGTCCGCAGCGGAGGTGCGCAATGAACCTGCTGGAAGAACTGCGCGCGCTCGACCCGCGCGACCCGGGCCGCTGGCCGTTCGCGGTGCGCGCCGGCACCGTCGGCGTGTGCTTCATTGTCCTGACGCTGCTGGCCGCCTATTTCTTCGTCTGGACCGACCTGAACCCGCAGCTCCAGCAGCTGCAGGACCAGGAGCAGCAGCTGCGCAACGAATTCCGCACCAAGCACGCCAAAGCCACCAACCTGGATGTCTACAAGCAACAGCTGGGCGACATCGAGAAGTCATTCGGCGCCATGCTGCGCCAGCTGCCGAGCAAGACCGAGGTCGACAACCTGCTGGTCGATATCTCGCAGACCGGCCTGGCGGCGGCGCTCGACCAGAAGCTGTTCCAGCCCGAGGGCGAGCAGCGCAAGGATTTCTACGCCGAGCGGCCGATCAAGATCCGCTTCGCTGGCAGCTACCACCAGTTTGGCGCTTTTGTCAGCGGTATCGCTGCGCTGCCGCGCATCGTCACGCTCCATGACGTCAAGATCGAGCCGGTGAACAAGAGCGGCGGCGGTTTTGATCAGTTGCAGATGAATCTGACGGCCAAGACCTATCGCTATCTCGACGACGAGGAAGTGCAGGCGGCCGAGGCCGACCGGCGCAAGAGCGAACAGGCGGCCAAGCGGCCGGCGGGTTAAGCGGATGCAGCACAATCAACTCAAGTCCTGGCGGATCGTGGCCATCGCGGCGCTGTGCGGCAGTACGCTCACGGGCTGCTCGGGGCGTGATGGCGACCTGAACAGCTTCATAGAGGCGACCAGAAAAGAGCCGGGCGGGCGCGTCGAACCGCTCCCTGA